>NZ_PNDU01000140.1:0-38937 GCF_005886635.1 Pseudoalteromonas sp. S558
AGGTCTTACTTTATAGGTTTAATTCACACAAATTTTCTACGTTTAAAAAACAAAATTAAAAAAATTAAAAATAAATTGGATAATTTTACTTAAAACGCAATTAGTTCGTTTTTCGACATCCTATTTAGAAATTCCGAAATATCGCAATTTTATAGGAGTTTATAAATATGAATGACCAAAAACATACCCAACAATTTTCACCAAACAGTGAATCAACAAACACACCTAATCCATTACATCAATTAAGAAAAGCCGATAGCGTACTTAGTATTGTTCAGGCCGATATTCCTAAACCATGCATCATTGTACCTTCAATATTAACAGCCGGAGAGGCTACACTGCTTGCTGCCGGAGCTGGCTCTGGAAAAACCTATATATCTCAGTATATCGCAGCGTGTGTTGCTGCTGGCACTACTAGTTTTGGTAATGAGCCGTGCGAAGCTAAAAAAGTTTTGTATATTGATGCTGAATTAGGTTTGCATCAGATACAAACACGTTTTGGCAATATTTTTAACGCGATAGGTGCTGGACCTGGTGACCAATTTTTTAGAGTAATCCATAAAAAAAGCTTTAAAGGGGGAATACCCGACCTTGCAACGCCTGACGGTTTTGATGCACTCGCCAGTGATATTGAATGGGCCGATGTAGTGATTTTCGATAACCTATCCGCACTGTATACATCCGCAGAGGAGCTTAATCAAAACGACTGGAACTACTACAACAAATGCATTGACGCATTGCGAAACGAAGGTAAGGGGATTTTGATACTGCACCACACAGATAAAACAGGCAAAAACTACCGTGGCCATACTGAAATTGCGCGTGCTGTTGATAACGTGCTCATTGCAGCAAAAGATTTAAAACTGAGTACTAACGCAGTGACTGTGGTTGATATAGCGCAGTCTAAATCACGAAACGGCGCCAGTAGTGAAAAGCTTATGAGTATCGCGTTTGGTGATATATATAACGATGGGCAATTTTTGATGGTTCGCGCTAAATAAGCAGTCAATTTCGCATACTCGGGAGTTATATAAATTATGACTCCTGATTTAGTGAACACGAATGCAAAACGATAACGACTATACTCACCAATACGCCCGCTATTTTGACATTGATATGCGATATAACGTAGGTGCTAACAACTACCAAAAGGGTATAAACCGCGCTGCTCTAACAGTCCTCATTGCGGTCAGGTTTTCTATTGTCGCGCCAGTGATTATTCGCTGGTTCTATAATATTAGTCAACCTCAAGCGCTTGCCCATTTAAATAAGTTAGTAGACGAAAAACTGTTAACGATGGTCCCTACACATAGAAGTCCTGATGGGCGGGTCTATATTCCTAGCTACTCAGGAGCTAAATACGCACAAGAGCAAACCAGTATTGATACTTACTTTCGCTCAAAATCAAACCCCGCACTGCAGGTTAACTACAACCACATAATGCACGACCTGATGAATACATTTGTTGCCCTTCGCGGATTACATAACCATACCTCAGACGGCGTTTACAGGCCGCTATGGACAGGATTTTTATCTGAGCCAGAATTTAAACGACTTTATAATCAAAGCAGTGCGCGAATTGTAGACGGTGTGGCCGTATTACCAGATAGAACCGTCGTTGCTATCGAAATTGAAAACTCATTTAAAAGTAAATCGACACGTCAGACTATACTGCTCAAATACCTCGCCTCACTTAAAGCAGGCCACTACCAACAGGTATTTATATTTTCACAATCTACGCAAATATTTGAAGATATAAAAAGATTACACACCCAGTTACTGACAGAGCTCCCAGAGCGCATAAATAAGAGAACCCAACAACCATTCATGACTCACAAAGATGCTGCGTTATTACAATCTGCGATTGTGTATCGCACAAAATTTTGCGATGAAATTACCGCCCTATTCTATTCATAAGAAAGAGCATCAAAATGATGCTCTAGAAGTTAATGGCGATTAGACCACTGCGCAATAATATCCAATGTCAAATGGCTTGCGTAACACGCTAAAATCAATAGTACATACGAGTTAGCTGCCATATCTGTAATTAATGGTATATCACAGACCTTTTTGTAATGAAGCCAACCCGATAACGCAAATGTGTAGCCGCTTATGGAGCACACATCTGAGAGTGTTCGAACTATCACCCCGAACTGCCATTTTATTGGTTTATTTTTCATAATATCTCTTATGTATATGACCTATTTTAATTAGGTATGCACAATTAAGAGGCATTGTTGATATTTCGCATAGAATATCAAAACGATAAAATTTGAATGTAAAAAAGGAGTGAATATTATTCACTCCTTTTTATTTTTAACCTGTCTACATTAGGTAACTAAGACCGCGCATTCGGGCCCTGCCGCCAAAACAATCGCTATATTGTTTTCTCCCTACATAACCCTGTACGTCATACAGAGTATGAATATTCATTTAAATGCAGTGAATCACCACAAAGGCTCTTCAGGTAGGTAAGCCTGTTTAGCGCCAGGCTCGGTGCAATTTTTTGGAGTAATGAACATGCAGTGTGTAACTTATTTTTGGTTCTATACATATAACTAGTAGCGTTGCAGGGAAATAAAAAAGCGAACCACGTGGTTCGCTAAAGGTTTTTAGGTATTTTCTAATATATCTAACCAATGGCACTCTGTAGCTGCAAAATACTCATTCGGTTTTAGCATAAATAGTTGCTCAAATTCTGCAGTAAACAACCCACAAAATTTTGTTATTTCTTCAATATGTATGAGTAAAAAAGCATACATCTCAATACCTTCCAAATACCTCTCCGAGAACTCAGGGTTAGCAGCTAACAACTGTTGAGAAATACTAATACCCAAAACACTCCCCACGCTATCTCGGTGTAGATAAATGTAGTTTGTGAAGCCCATCTCTAGTGTTTGCTTATCAACTACATCAGCTAATAGCAAAATTGTAGAACTGTCATCCCACGGTGATCTACTAGCGCGTACATATTGGCGTATAAACGGTGATTTTTGATCTTTCATTATTTTTCCTAGTTATTTGTCCTAAAACTAACTAGGCATAAGTCAGGAGAAAAATTGAAAGGTAATAGATAAACGACTTAAATTTGCAAAACACATCAAAATCATTAAGGTTTAAGTACTACTTCAAATATTGAGAATTTAAGATGAGTGATTTTATATGGTTATTACCGGCTGCTGTGTTGACGATAATTCTAATTAAGCTTATTAAACAAGCTAAAAAAGTAGATTAAGTAAAAACAATACAAAACTTTTGGGTATAAGCGTCGGTAGTTAAAGTGACCTAAAAGTCACTTTAAGGCCTAGAATGCAGCTTAAGGATCCCTAAAAGGCACTTTATTCTGAGCAGCGAAATACTAACAAGCTAGCTCAGTACTTTCATCAGATTTTAAATAGTTAATTCTATTATAAATAAATGTGTTGAAAGACTGATTAACAACTCCTAAGTCAATGGACGTAAGCGCTAAGTAAGTTTTCTCATTTTCTGCAATCATGGATTTAACCAAGCTACTTACATCCAATTCAATATAATTATTATTTTTTAACCATAAATCTAGTAACTCCATCATTTTTGATGATTCCATTAGTAAAAATTTTGTATGTTCAATTCGTTGAGATACGTTTGTCGCAAATTTTTTCGCGCAAAAATTAGCTCCTTCTTTAGATTCAACAAGTGCATACCCAAGGATATCGCCTATTAACTTTTTACTATCATGAGTATCAAATGCTTCATCTCTAAGGTGTTTTAACATAGGCGGAGTATTAAATAGTTTAAAGTTATAATTCGCAGCATCCGTTGCCATAATCATATCACTGCGGCGACTATATAAATTCAAATAGCGCATTGCATCATTTTTACAAAGTAATACATCAACATTTAGTATAAGTGTTGCACCACCCCGCTCTCTTCCTTTTGCTGGCGTTATTGTAATTGGTGTTGGTGTGGTTCGGGTTGTAGATTTACCCTTTACTAATCGATTAATGAAATCATGCCAATTGATAGTTGCTATATCCACATCATATTTATGAAATTTTTTATGGGTAAAAGTATAAAAGTCATGATGAGTATTAATATTACTTTCGATTTTTTCAGATATATCTACCTTTGTAACATACTCTTTTATTTTCATAGCTTTAGAGTCATTATATTGGACTGCAATAGCTATCAAAACATCGAGTAAGGGGCTTGTTCGAGTATATTCCTTTGGGATAGGTGAATCACCTGATAGCGCACTAAAAGCCATATCACAGCCCGCTTTTTTCAATTTTTCAAGCACAGTAATAAATTCATTTTCAGGTAGTGTCCAAGATAAATCATCATCAAGTATAAATCCGATTCCCCCAAATTCGTTCATTTTACGACGAAGGTGTGCTTGGCAGATATTTCGACTATCCACAATAGGTGGGTAGTACGTAACTATATCTATTATTTCAACTGGACGACAAAACTGATAAATTTTTCTTGGTTCTGTTATACCAAATAATAAGATGGACGCTTTAATCTCAAAACTAGGTAACGCTTGATGCATGCTTTTCAACAAACTGTTTGCCACATCTATATCAGCACTGGCCAATACCACGTTAATGATGTTGTTAGACTGCATGGCTATACGACGCATAATTTGCTAAAAAATTTTCAAATTGTTTTTGGTGCTTTAAAAGATTACTCTCATCTAATGATTCATTATCTTGATGGATATTATGCAAGCGATCATTAGGACCAAACCCAATATAAACAGAGTCTTTGGGCAAATTGGCTAGAAGAGGACAAGCTTTGATGCCATTTAGCTTATTTAGATGACGATATTCGATATTCGGATTATCCAAGCTGTGATTTAGTAAATCATGCCACGAAGATAACTGTAAATCAGTCAGAGATGGCGACCATAGAAATGCAATTTGAGATCCTGTATCTAAATTATTAAATCCTGTTTCCTCAATGTAAGTATTTGCACCAAATGAACTTATCTCATGCTTAAAAATATCATAGGCAACTCTATTCCCATGCATAATTTCTTCCTCACCTTGAATTAACCACATAATTTCAGGGATTGCTTTTTTCGATAATATTAATGATTTCATAGCAAGCATCCGAGCTAACAGAGGCCCCTTGTTATCGGCTATTCCTCGTCCATAAATACGACCATTGATACGTTTTAATAAGAATGGGTTTTCACTGAGCCAATTATTCTCACTTTTCACAGGAGCAACATCATAATGACCATAAATGACTATTTTTTTATCACATAGCCGTCCTGAATAGTGCGCTATTATTGTAGGTTGAGCTGTATGTTTAGTATTTGAAATCCGAATATTGAAGCCTAAACCTTCAAGGAAGCTAGTAACAAAATCAATAGCATTTTTATTACCTAGGGAATCCCCAACAATTGAGGCCATAGAGATGAATTTATTATATTCTGTTAATTCTATAGTCATTTCAGTAAATCTGTATATTGTGAGTCTAAAGAGAAGAAGATGGTGTTTTCATGTATCATAGAGGTCCCCTTGAGTAGTAAGTCGCGAACAATTTCATCATGAGGTACTAGCAACAATATCGCATCAAAAGGGCCTGTAGGCATTTGTTCTTCAACAATGTAGTTTTGGGTATCTTCCCACTTAACAACTGGGTCGTAAATAAGTGGCTTTGCTCCAAAATCTATCAATTCTCTTATAACTTCAAAATGTTTAGAGTTTCTAACGTCAGGACAGTTGGGTTTAAAACTCACACCCAAGATTAAGATTCTTGTGGAAGGTAGTGAAAGGCCAGCCCGAATTAACTTTTTCAAAAATGTATTTGCAACGTAACTAACCATATCCCCGTTAACTTGCCGTGCTGTATTTGTTATACGAGGTGCAACTCCATTCATAACCTGAGAATGAATTAAGTAATACGGATCAACAGCAACGCAGTGTCCACCAACTAACCCAGGTTTAAAATCTAGAAAATTCCACTTACTACTGGCGCATTCTAATACCTTGTTAAAATCTAATTTCAACTTGTCCGATAACTGATACATTTCGTTTATAAATGCAATATTAACATCACGCTGGGTGTTTTCTATTAACTTAGATAACTCAGCTGTTCTTATTGACTCAGCTTTTAATACTCCAGCAGGAACTATAAGTTCATATAATTGAGATAATATTTCTAAAGTAGATGTATTTGTGGCAGAAACAACCTTTACTATATGTTGTAAGCGATGAAGCTCATCTCCTGGATTAATCCGCTCAGGACTGTACCCTAGCTGAAAGTCAATATTTGCAAGCAATCCACTTGTTTTTTCAATTTCAGAAGCAAACACTCCCTCTGTAACACCAGGATATACTGTAGATTCTAGGACAACAATATCGTTAGTTGAAATCACAGAACCAACCATCTTTGCAGCATTCAATACCGCACTTAACTCCGGTTGGTATGCCTTATCAACTGGAGTAGGTGTAGTGACAATATATATATTCGCTCTTCGAATACACTCTAGATCATTAGACAAAGTTAAATGCTCAGCACTTTCAACTAACTTAATATCGCTTTCATTGGTGCGATCATTACTTTCATGTAATTCAGAGATTCTAGTTTCGTTTATGTCAAAACCTACTGTTTGTATATGCTGACCAAATGCTATTGCAAGCGGATACCCGACATACCCTAGCCCAACGACTGCAACCACTTGATTATCGATCATATATCCCTCTGCTTGTATTTAAGCTCACGTCGTTCAATCATCGTGTCAAAAGTTGGGTAATGGGAGAAGTAATGATGATTAGCTATAGAAGTGTTATCCATAATTTGTTCAAAAATGGATCTTAATGCTGTTCTTTCTGTCGTAGATATTTTCTTTAATTCATCTATAACCATTTTTTGCAAACCTGAGGTAATATCGAAAGGCTCTTTAGGAGCATGAATTATTGAGTTGGGTAATACATGTTTAAATGTATCTCTTAGTATTGTTTTTCCCACGTTCAAAGAAATGTCGCAAAGATCTTGAACGTCATGTGCTAATGCAAACTGAGTGACGCGATTATCTAAAAATGGGCAACGAGCCTCTATACTATGGCTAGCAGTAATAAGATCTAAGCGTCTCAATTCCGTGTAATGGAGGTTTTCAATCAAACAAGCTCTCATTTTCTCAGGGTCATTACGACCATTGTACATTCCTTGATAACCACAGAAATACTCATCTGCACCTTCACCTGATAACAAAACGCGGATACCGTCTGCTTGTACAACCTTACTGAGTAATAGTGTTGCTAGTCCATTTGATATAATTGAAGGGTTATAGCTTTTTGTAATTTCGCATGTTTTTTTAATTAATCCTAAGAGCTCACTTTGTGTCGGTGGCTTAATTAAAACGACACGACTAGGACAAACCTTTAGATGTTCTAATAACGTCAAAACTGAATCGGGATAACTGTCAGCCACGACGTAATATCTTGCACTTTTGCTTAATCTTGTCTCTAAAATATAAGCAATAATCGAACTATCTAGCCCACCACTTAAAGCTACAGCGAATGGGATATCCTTAGGAATTCGAAGTGCTATAGCACTTTCGATAATATCAACAAAGCTTCGTTTATTGGTCACAGTGTATTGATGGAGGTATTCTTTGCATACTACCCCAGTTTTTATATCAAACTTTGATACTCCAGGGGAGATTACATCTAACGTATTAGTGTATGCATCTATATAACCAGTATCAACGCCCGTTCCTATATGCCATCCCATACTACTATTCCAAACGAGCAAAGGCTTTTTACCAACATGATCTGTAAAAACTCTCAAATCTCCCGTTGATTTATCGAAAAGAACACCTGAGTACATTCCATTTGCCATCGTCATGGCCTGAGTTAAACCGTAACGCTCTATATACTCAAAAAAAATACCTACATCATTAAACTTATTTAATTCGAGACCAAGTATCTCAGCCAATTCTTGATAATTATATATCTCACCATTCAGTACTAAAATTTTCGACATACTTTGTATTGGTTGAACAACTTGGGGAGAAGTTATAAATAAATGCGAAAATTCAAAATGTATAGGTATTCCATTAAAATGAATGGTTTCTAAGCTAGAATGGTCTTCGCCCCGAGATAGAATATCCTTTCCTACTTTCTTATTTAAATTAGATTGTCCTTCAGTGACACTTACAACAAACCCGCACATCAACTAATACTCTCTAGATATATTTTTAAGTCCGAAATCAATTCGGGAAAGCTACTCTGGACAAAACGCAAAAGCTCTATCGGTGTTAGGCTGTATTTTTGAGTATTTTTTCCTGCTTCGTATACTGCTAAACAGAAACCTGTAATTCGATAAAACTTTTCATTCATTAACCAGCAAAACCGAAGTTCTTGGCTGTAAGGCAGTTGTTGGAGATACCTGTTAGGGTATTTGGATAATATAATCTCTTCATTTTGAGCGACTAATGCAATACGGTTCATATCACGCCATTGTCGACCATCGTGTCGTTTGACAAGAAGCTTGTTTGACTCTTTGACAATTCGAAAGCGTATTCCTGCTGAAGTATACTCTCGATAGATATCGCAAGCATGAGCCTGATATATAGTTGGCCAGCCCGTGCCAGAATCTAAAAAGCTAACCTTGTCTGAAGATTCAACTCGGATCAAACGATGTGAGTTTAAACCTGTCATGCAAACCTCAGCCTCATGTAATGTTCCGCTAAGACCCATTTTAGTTATGTGAGCGCGCAAGCTTAGTGCGTGATCAAAACAAGTCCCCCCATTAATAACCTTCTTCCCCAATAACTGCCCTAAATTGTGAAATGGAAAAGTCTCTAATTGATTCTTGAGCAATGCGCAAAGCTTAGCATTAAGGTCACCCACAATAATCTTCCGTAATATGTATTCTCCTTAAAACTGATGGGTAAAATGTCTCACAGTCGACACCTAAATGAATTAAGCCAAATAGCTGGCTTTGCTCAATTACTTTCTTATTATGTTTACCATGAGGGAAGCAAATAGACATCGATTCTCTACATCCCAATCCTCTGATCCAATTATAATTTTCAGTTAACTCTTTATTTAGCTCACTTGGAGAAAGTTGGGTAAATGCTCTGTGGCTACACCCGTGAATACCCAGTTCAATTCCTTGGCTATTGTACAGTTTTAGATGATGCTCCTGAATAAATAAATGAGTAGAATCCGCATCCACATCTATGCCAAACAAACGTTGTCGGAGATACCTATATCTCGAGGCTGTTATACCTCGTAATATTCTTTTTAATCGCCCACCGAGCAATGATAGACTAAGGTCTTTAGGTACATTCGGTGTCGACATCAAGTGAAGAGCCATATCATCTATCGGAGAAAAACCATCTAAAACAAAATCCTTCACGGGATAAACTGTAGCGATCATTCCACGATTAATTAATTCATCAAATGCACCAATATTATCTCTATATCCATCATCGAAAGTAATAAATACATCATTATGTGTATATCCTTTCGCCAGAGCAGAAATTGGCTTAGTTTTCCAACCTTTTTTCTCTATAGTATCAAGTAGTTCGATGAACTTCTTCCAGCTAATGCCTGTTTGTCGCTGATAGTAATAGTTCTTTTCATCGTAATTTTTAAGGACACGATGAAGCATGTAAATCCTTGGTTGCTTATCCATCAAAATAATCACTGACTAATGAAAATATACGGGAACCGTTTGTATGGCTAAAATCATAGAAGTGTTCAATATTTAATGAAGTTAAATTGATCTGATAAACTCCCGTTCGAGTGTTCTTTACTGGACTATTAAGCCAGTTTGTCCGATTAGTTTCCTTGTGAATAGCAGTGACCCCTATAAATAAAGCGTCATTAACAACTAATAAACCTCGACACCACCCTTTGAACTTGGCTACCCGAAATAGATCAAAAAACAATTCAAAATTAAAAGGTAGCGATAGATTAGAACGAAACACTTTCCCTGAGACAGTGGTTATCCAAATATACTTCTTGTCAATAAAGCCATCATGGGGTTGTTCAGGTAATTTATTACTGAGTGGCTCTAGAGTTTTAGCGTCAATTAAGCATTTTTTTTTAAAACTTGTTACGATAACTTTGTTTTCAAGTTCTTTACCCACTTTGATCACATGATTGATATGCAGAGCATCAGGCACCTTACGTAGGTGAAAATCAATATTTATCGCTTCATGATCGTAATAATCACCTTGAGCTTTATATTCCCCTTTAATCCTTGATGATATTTCTTCTGTTGGAAGAAACTCTAATCGGCTAACAGACTGTAATTGATTGTCTAAAACATCGATACAATCACGCCCTGTATTAGCTATATGAATTAAGTGACCATCAAAGCTAACATGATGTAAATCATTATATTGTTTGTCTGTATTTATTTTTTTTAACTCGCATAATTTACGGTCAATAATAAATACACGATTAAAATCACAACCCACAAGCAAGTCATTACTAATCCATGTAACACTGGTAAAACCTTTGCCTGCAACATCTCTCTCAGAGGAAGGTAGAGTGGCTAATAAACTCCTTTTCTTTGTCTCTGTATCTAATTGCCACAACTCACTTTTTGGACTTCCGAAAAAGTAACTTATTGGAATGAGTAATTTCATCGATTATGACCACTGTCTATAGAACCACTTTTTGACTCAAGCAAAGACAATTTTTGAAGCGTTATTCTTAATTCATCTAAACTACTAATATGATAAAGCTTTGAATTACAACGTTGGTCCAAATACTCATCTGTCAATTTGTCAGCCCAGCCTCCAGAGCCTTTCATTAAAAGTATTGGCTTGTTTATTTGGGATGCTAAAGCTATTTCACTTAAGGTCCCCGCACCACCACCCAAAACGACAATGGCAAATCCACTAGATACAACTAGCTGATTTCGACCAATATCTAACCCAGATGGTATAATAATATCAGTGTATTTATTTGCTGTACTCTCTTTAAGAGACGGCAGTATGCCGATTGTTTGACTTGGTTCAGCCCCTGATTTATGCCCTTTACAGCTGGCTTCCATTACGCCACCCAAACCACCACAAACCAGATGAAAGCCAAGATCATTAATAATTAAGCCTACGGCCTCAGCCATATCCTTTAATTGAGACGATTTTATCTTAGCATTACCGATGACAGATACCTGAGGAAATGACAACTTACTACTCCCTGTAAAAAAGAGAATTATACCTAATCCATTCTTTATCAATCAATAATCTAAATAGAAAAACTCATTTTTTAAATAATCTTGAACAGGCTTGATTGGGAGGGAGACTTTGGTATGCCTTTTTTACTAGATAGGAAGCCTAACCTTAAAAATATAGCCTCAGTTAGCAGCAAATCTAATTGCTCAATTATGCCCCCTGAATTTAACGTAAATTATGACAAAGCCCTAGCCATCTAAAACCGCACACAAAAAGTTAACCAAGGCTATTAGAAATTAATTTAAATATTTTTCTACAAACCGTAATAGTTTGTTTAAGCCGAAACTACCTAAGCTGATTCGAAATTAATTTAAATAATTTTATGCAAATCGCCATAGTTCGTATAAGTCGAAACTACTTAAGCCGATTCGAAATTAATTTAAGAAATTAGCAAAGAATCACAAAAGTTCGCCTGGGTAAAACCTACTTAGGGCGAGGAAAAATTACTTTATGTGAGGATAGAAAATGAACTTATCTGAATTATTCGGCCCTACTATGTCACTGAAGCAACTATGCCAAGTTTTAAATATGTCTAGAACTAGTTATTACAATTACACACAAAGCAATCAAGACAATTCACAGTTTAAGCATGGCTTCCCTAAGCCTTTACAGAATTACAGAAAGAGAATTTTTATTACCGCGCACGTTGAAGAGTATATTTTGGGTCAGGCGGGTTAGCTATTGCCGGCAATTAAAATTAGTAAAGTTAACTTTAATTTAATAAGAGCTACTAACGTCTATTTTTGTAGCTCTTATTAATAACAGCATTATTTAGCTATTAATTTTTTCAATTTCTAGCTTTAACTTTGACCAAAGTAGTTCATAAGCCTCTAATTGCTCATCTAAATAATCGGCTTTGTTGTAGTGCTTCATAGTCCCTTTGAGTTTATGGCCTAACATACGCTCTGTGATTACTAACCATTTTGAATCAATTTCACAGAGCGTAGTTTGTAGCATGCGCCTAAAGTCATGCGGAACAATTTTAGATATTTGGTGCTTCATAAATAGTTTAGAAGACATCCTTGTGCAAAAACGGTTTAAAGCATGAGTAGTAATTTCTTTGTTGCTGTTGTCACCATCACCTTTAAAAACATACCCCGTTTTTCCATAAATAAGTGCTATTTCTTCTAACAGTTCTTTGACTTTGCTTGGGATTGGATGCCTTTCAGGCCTTTGAGAGCTCACATCGCCTTCAAGAGCTCCCCTCCGAGTTGCTTGCTTTTGTCCCTTAGGCACAGGGATAGTCCAAATCATATTTACTAAATCTAAGTCTTCCCATTTCATATTACGTACTGTGCTATTTCTAGCGCCAAGCAAAATTATAAGTTTCAGACAGATTTTTGTTTGTGGTAAAGCTTTAGATTTATCAATTTCTAACCACATCATGGCTGCTTCGTATAAACTGGGAGTCCGCTCCCCAACATTAGGGGCTTTACCTACATCTTTTACTTTAAATAGTAGTAGGTTTGAATTTGATACTAACTCCCATTTAACACCCCAAGTAATAACAGATTTTAATAGTTTAAAGACTACGCCTGCCATGTTGGCGCTTTTTTCAGACTTTACCCATTCAAAAAAATCCATCCAATTTTGACTAGTAATCTCATCGAACGGCATATTAAGGTTTTTCTTGACCCACTTTTCCTTTAGCGGCTTTTTTATAGGCTCATTTAAAATCCACTTTCTTACAGTTGTGCCATGAGTTGCTTGCGTGTTTTCTTTGTGTTCAATAGCAGAAACTTTTTCTAACCACATTAAGCACAAATCTTCGAGAGTCATAATTTTTTTGCTTTTAGCCTGACGACTCTTGCCCATTACAGATTTAGGGTTTTTGCCTTCTTGAATACACAGCCTTAACTCAGGAACCAAAGCTCTTGCTTGGGACAACGAAATTGCAGGGTAATTTCCGAGCGAAAGTCTATCGGCCTTTCCGTTGTGTCTGAACCTATATTGCCAAGCGATTTTACCCTTCTGAGAGACTCTTATACTAAGCGAGTCTCGATCTGCAAGCTCAAAAGGCTTATCATGTGACTTATTAAGAAACTTTTTTAATTTACTGTCTGTTAGACTCATTTTTTTGTACACACCAATTTTTTTATCTGCACACACCAGTGTACACAATTTCAATTAATAGAAAAGCTATAAAATAAAGCTTTAATGAATGAGAATTCCAAAAATTAAAAATTATTCAGTAAATTCAAAAGATTGAAACGCAAGGCTTTACAACTATGAACTTGAATGAACAACCATCGCTTTACTGGCACGACTACGAGACTTGGGGGGCGAGCCCACAAAAGGATAAGCCGAGCCAATTTGCGGGTATTCGTACCGATCTTGATTTAAATATTATTGGCGAGCCGCTTATTGAATATTGTAAGCCGCAAGCGGATTACTTGCCTCACCCTGAGGCGTGTTTAATTACGGGTATTACGCCACAAGTGGCGATGAAAAAAGGCTTAGTTGAAGCTGAATTTATAGCAAAAATTCATGCCGAATTTAGCGTGCCAAACACCTGTGTTGCCGGTTATAACAGTATTCGGTTTGATGACGAAGTAAGCCGTTATAGCTTTTACCGTAATTTTTACGACCCATACGAGCGCGAATACAAAAATAATAATAGTCGCTGGGATATTATTGATTTAGTACGCGCTTGTTACGCGCTGCGCCCTGAAGGCATTGAATGGCCGTTAAAAGAAGACGGCAGCCCAAGCTTTAAGCTAGAACATTTAACGGTAGCTAATGGTATTGAACACGCCGCTGCGCACGATGCGCTAAGCGATGTAACCGCCACTATTGCACTGGCTAAACTAATAAAAGAAAAACAGCCAAAGCTGTATAACTTCTTTTTTGGGCTGCGTGGCAAAAAAGCTCTTGCTGAATTGGTTGATGTATTTAACATGACGCCGCTGGTGCATACCACATCGCGCATACCTGCAACACAAGGCTGTACAAGCTGGATTGCACCAATGAGCTTTCATCCGGTTAATAAAAACGCGGTTATTTGTTTTGATTTAACTCAAAACCCACAAGTACTCATTGATTTAAATGTAGAAGAGTTACGCAAACGTTTATACACCAAACGTGTAGATTTAGCCGAAGACGATTTACCTGTTGGCTTAAAACTAGTGCATTTAAACAAGTGCCCTATTTTAGCCCCCGCTAAAACATTATTGCCTGAAAACGCCGCCCGCCTTGGGATTGATCGCGAGCTGTGCTTAGCTAACTTAGCTATTTTAAAAGCCAATACCAACCTTCGCGATAAAGTAACCGAAGTGTTTAACGAGCAAGGCGATTACAGCGCAACCACTAACGTTGACTACTTACTTTACGATGGTTTTACAAGCCATGCTGATAAAGCTAAATTTGCGATTATTCGTGATGCAAAACCAGATGAATTAGCCGGTTTGAATTTAGACTTTGAAGATAAAAAGTTTAATACGTTGTTGTTTAGATACCGCGCCCGTAATTGGCCTGAAACGCTAAACCAGCAAGAGCTTGACCAATGGCGCCAGTATTGCCAAAACAAGTTAATGCATGGGGAAGATCAACCATCGATTAATGCGCAAGATTTTATGATCACCCTTGAAAACCTAGCGCATGAACATGACGACAGCGAAAAAAATCTGACTATTTTAAAGGCGCTATATAACTACGCACAAAGTATGTAACTTGCTTTAAGTATTTACGGGCTCTGCCCGTCACGCAAGCAAGCTTCGCGTCTACAAGTAAAAATCACAGCTACACTTTGGCGGTAGACGTTGAGCTTGCTCACGTGAAAAGCGCAGCTTTTAATATCTTTACTATTTTAAAAACTACGTTTTTATACGCAAGCAAGTTTCGCGTCTACAGCGTTACTTTTTATGCAATGCTTCAATACGTGCTAACAAGCTTGAGGTGTCGTATCTGCCGCCGCCAAGTGCTTGCACATCGGCGTAGTATTGATCGACCGTTGCGGTCATTGGCAGTGTTGCGCCGTTGTTTTTAGCTTCATCGAGTGCTATGCCTAAATCTTTACGCATCCAATCTACGGCAAAACCAAACTCATATTCCCCTGCCCACATTGTTTTGTAGCGGTTTTCCATTTGCCACGAACCGGCTGCGCCTTTAGATATTGTCTCTATTACTTTTTCGCCGTCAAGCCCTGCTTGTTTGGCAAAATGTAAGCCTTCGGCTAACCCTTGTACTGCGCCCGCAATACAAATTTGATTAACCATTTTGCATAATTGACCCGAGCCAACGCCGCCTAGTAATTGACTAAAACGGCTAAACGCCGCCATAACTGGCTGCACTTTAGCAAATACGGCTTCACTACCACCCGCCATAACCGTTAATACGCCGTTTTCGGCGCCAGCTTGTCCGCCCGAAACTGGTGCATCTATAAAGTCGATATTTTGTAGTTCAGCTTTTGCAGCTACTTCGCGTGCTACTTCGGCAGAGGTTGTGGTGTGATCAACCAAAACAGTGTGCGGCAGCATGCCTGCTAACACGCCGTCGTCGCCATACACTACTGAGCGTAAGTCGTCATCGTTACCAACACACATAAATACGATGTCGGCATTGCTGGCAGCTTCGCGCGGGGTGGGTGCAAAGCTTCCTGAATGTTCTGCAGTCCACGCTTGTGCTTTAGCTTGCGTGCGGTTATAAACGCATACGCTGTGCCCTGCTTTTGCCAAATGCCCCGCCATTGGGTAACCCATTACGCCTAAACCTATAAATGCAACTTTCATTGACATAAAAATGACCTATTTAACTGATAACTTAGAAACTAGGCCCCGATTATGTCAACCGGCTGATAAAAAAGCGAATGAAAGTCTTTATAAAATTTCCTTGATTGGAAAGGTAAGCAGGTAACCTATGGACAGTATTTATCAATTCAATGCACCACTTTACAACAGCGAAAATTTTTCTCTTAGCCAGCTACAGGGAAAAACCATCCTTATTGTGAATACAGCAAGTAAATGTAATTTTTCAGTGCAATTAAGTGCGCTTGAAAGGCTGTATCAACAATATAAAAGCAGCGGATTTACCGTATTGGCATTTCCATGCAATCAATTTGGTCAAAATGAGCCCCTTGATAACTTGGCGATTAAAGACTTTTATCAAGCACAATTTGATGTATCGTTTGAAATATTTGGTAAGGTTATGGTAAACGGACCTGAAACCCATCCGTTGTTTAATTATTTGAAATCGCATACGCGCGGTATTTCACAAAACCGTGCTGTTAAATGGAACTTCACTAAGTTTTTAATTAACTCGCAAGGACAACTTGTAGCACGTTACGCACCCCGCACCAAGCCAGAAACGCTCAAGCAAGTCATCGAAAGTAATTTACATCAAGCAGGGAAATTAAGCGCAGCAAAAAATGAAAAAAAACCATCCGCTTCAATTCCTTTATTCACTTCGCTTAAGGCTTAATACCAACAGAGTTAATTAGGCACATTTTTGTAAAGTAGTTTAATGTTACTATGATCCTTCTTAAGCGCTGGAGCTATTACCATGAATATTGCTTTTTTTAGTACTCAAAAGTACGAACTGCCTTTTTTTGAACAAAGTACACGCGCTCATAGCGCTATAAAAATAACGTATTTTGAGCAAGCACTGAGCGAGCAAACGGCTATTTTAGCAAAAGGCTTTGATGCCATATGCGTATTTGTTAACGACTGCGTAAACGCCGCTGTTATTGAGCAGTTGGCAAACTTAGGCATAAATACTATTTTGCTGCGCTGTGCTGGCTTTAATAATGTTGATTTACCAATAGCAAAAGCACATTACTTAAAGGTATTGCGCGTGCCAGCATACAGCCCCGAAGCTGTTGCCGAGCATTGTATCGCGCTCATGCTAACACTTAGCCGTAAAACGCATAAAGCGTATAACCGCGTACGCGAAGACAACTTTGATTTAAACGGATTGCTTGGTTTTAATTTGCACAATAAAACAGTGGGTATTGTTGGCTGCGGCAAAATTGGCCTTGCACTTTGTAATATCTTAAATGGCTTTGGTGCAAACGTTTTAGTGTGCGATCCCTGCGCGCAACCTGGCAATTACACCATTACCGATTTAGATTCGCTGCTAACTCAAAGCGACATTATCTCACTGCATTGCCCACTGACGGATCAAACTCACCATTTAATAAATGATGAAGCATTTAATAAAATGAAATCCGGCGTTATGCTCATTAACACCTCACGCGGCGCATTACTAAATAGCAAAGCGTGTATTAATGCGCTAAAAACTAAAAAGCTAGGTTATTTAGGGCTCGATGTTTACGAGCAAGAATCAGAGCTGTTTTTTAAAAATCACAGCGACGAAATAAACCAAGACGATATATTCTCGCGCTTAGTGAGTTTTAAAAATGTTTTAATAACAGGTCATCAGGGCTTTTTTACGCAAGAAGCACTCACCGAAATAGCAAACATAACCCTACTTAACGCGCTTGAAGTAAGTGAGGGTAGGCCTCTAACTAATGAGGTTTTATAAAGTTCTTAGCTGTACCTAAATAACAAGCACAAAAAAGCGAAGTGCGTTTTAAACTCACTTCGCTTTATTAATCTATTTTTAGGGCTTAAATAAAACTAGCCAAACGCAACGTTTGCAAATACCAAGGTCATTAATATTGGGCAAGCAAAACGTATATATTGAGCAAACCAATAATGTACACCCGTTGTTGCTTGGTGTAATTTATTGCCACGCTGCCACATCCACCCTACTGTAATAAAGTAAAACAAGCCCATAAGCGGCAATTGGTATTGAGTAAATAGCATAATTACCAAGCCAAATAACCAGTCAAAATTTAATATAATCGCACTTGCACACACAAGCACAACGGCGCTCACTGCCCATGTAGCTTTGCTGCGGCTAACGCTGTGATTTTCGACTAAAAATGCTACCGGAATTTCGGTGGTTGAAATAGTTGACGTAACTGATGCTATCGACATTAATACAAAGAATAATAAGCCCACTAATAAGCCAATCTCGCCCATCGCACTGAATAGCTGCGGTAAAATAGCAAAAATAAGTTGTCCTTCGCCAATCAGTTTACCATCGTTAAATACTTCAACACCATTGTGCTGCGCCACGTAAATAGCAGGAATAATAAGTAACCCAGCTAAAAACGCCACACTTGTATCGAGTAAGGCAACACCGGCTGTGAGCTTTGGTAAATTAGCATCTGGCTGTAAATACGAGCCATAAATCATCATGCACCCAACACCTAGTGAGAGCGAAAAGAACGCTTGTCCCATTGCCGCAATAATTAAGTTGGGGTCGAATATTTGGCTAAAATCAGGAATTAAATACGCAGCAAAGCCTTCGCTTGCGCCATCGAGTGTTGCAATGTAGGCAATTAAACCAACAAGCAGCACAAGTAACAGCGGCATTAAACGGCGCGACCAGATTTCGATTCCCGATTTAACACCTTTTAAAATAATACTGGCGGTTAAAATAAGCATAAGCGGCGTAAACACAAAATTACGCAGCACTGAGTCACCATGTAAAAACTCGCTAGCGCCTGTAAAACCAAAAAAAGTGGTTATGGGCTCAATAGCGTACGAAAGCATCCACCCTGCTACTATTGAGTAAAAACTAAGCATAACAACTGCGCCGGCAAGGCCAATATACCCTGCTGCTGCACCGACTTTGCGATTAGTGTTTTGCCATGCATCGCCCAACGCTCTTACAGGATTAGCTTGCGCGCTATGCCCTAAATACAGTTCGGTATACAGCGCAGGGAGTGCAAGTAAAAATATGACAATAAAATAAACCAGTAAAAATGCGCCGCCACCATGATTGGCAGCTTGCGTAGGAAAACCCCAAATATTACCTAAACCGACTGCTGCGCCAGCAGCCGCTAAAACAAAACCAAGTCGGCTTTGAAACCCATCACGCACTTGTGCCATACATCTACAAATCTGTTATTATTTTGATTATTGTGAATTAAACCATATTTCATGCCAGCTGAGTAATAAAATTGCTCGTTGTATAAATAAGCACTGTTAACCGCTCATAATTACAGCGGCTCACCCACTTTAAGCATTTATGACCACACATTATTTTGAAAACACATTAAGCATTACCTCAACTCAATTGGCAAAGTTACCGTTAGCTAATCACAGTATTTTACTCTTTAATGCTAAAACACTTGAGCTTAGTGACTTTAATTTGCCTGATTGCTTAAGCTCATTTGAGTTATCAGTTATAAACCGTAGAAAAAGCCCGCAAGCTAAGCAAGAGTATTTAGCTACGCGGTTATTGTTAAAACACCTTATTAAAATAACGCAGCCGCAATATGTGCTCGTAGCGCTTAATAAAATGAGTACAGAATTTGACGAGACAAGCTCAAAACTGAAAATACACGTGGGTGATGATGTTATTAATACCTGTATTTCGCATTCGCATGGTTTAGTTGGGGTCGCGCTTAACCTTGATAAAAGTGAATTTGGTTTTGATGTTGAAAAAGTAAGCTTAAAGCGCCCATTTGAAAAACTCGCCAAGCATTTTTATCATAATGATGAAATTACACTTATCACCAAGCCCACTAATACCCAAGCCCAAGCAGATACATTTTTCAGAATTTGGACATTAAAAGAGTCACTTGCTAAGGCCACCAGCCGCCCCATTGCAAAGCTACTTAGCCCTAATGTGTTTGACGAGTTAAATAGTGCAAAGCTGAGTGCTAGCAGCAATCGCGTTGCGGTAACTAATAGTAGTGAGAGCAATGTTTGTTTTGATGTAAGTGTGGTGCATAAAAAAAGCATCGACTGGCGATGCTTTTTATTAAGTGACTTTGTTAATTAATTTTGTTAAGTTTCTTTATTAACTGATGTTACTAGGTAATTTTCCTGAATAACCGTTACTTACGCAGCAAAATCATTTTCTAATAAACGGCTATGAATAGATTGCACTACGTTATCTGACTCAGTTTGCTCTACTAAAAAGCACAAGTTGTGTTTACTCGCACCGTGACAAATTAATCGAATATTAAAGTCTTTTAGTACACTCATTAAGTTCATTTCGTGTTGGCGTAATTGAATCTCAGAGCCAATAAGTGCCACCAATGTTAGGTTATTTTCTACCGACACATGGCAAAACTCTGCAAGCTTATCTAGGCATTCTTGATCAAGCTCTGGGCGCGAGGCGTTTTGCGCGTTATCAAGGGTTATAGCTACGCTGATTTCTGAGGTGGTAACCAAATCTACCGATATATTGTATTCGCTTAATAGCGTAAATACGCGGGCTAAAAAGCCGCTTGCTAGGAGCATTTCTGGGCTTTTAAGGGTAAGCAATATTTGATTTTTGCGTTGTGTTACTGCGCGTATACCTGGTTGTTGCGACTTTTCGCGCTCAATCCATGTACCACCACGTTCTGGCTCGCGGCTCGAACCAACAAATACGTTAATGTGACTACGGCTTGCGGGTAAAATAGTTGCGGGGTGCAATACTTTTGCACCAAAGGTCGCCATTTCAGCGGCTTCGTCAAAGCTTAAGCGTGCAATTGGTGTCGCTTTTGCGCACAAACGCGGATCGGTGCTAAAAATACCCACAACGTCAGTCCAAATATGCACGCTTTTAGCATTAATTGCTTCAGCCAATAATGCAGCGCTGTAATCAGAACCACCACGCCCAAGCGTTGTGGTTTGACCGTATTCGTCACTGCCAATAAAGCCCTGAGTCACAATTACTTGAGCGTCTAATAATGGAATTAAATATTCTTTAGCGGCTTGCGCTGTGGCTGCAACATTGGGCGTTGCTTTACCAAATTGGCTATCGGTTTTAAGCACCTTGCGCACATCAAAGCGATCTGCGTTTAAACCTTGTGAACGAAGCACCTGAGCAAACAAATACGACGACAAACGCTCACCAAAGCTAAGGAGCTCGTCGTGTTGTTGATCGGTTGTTAGTGACTCTTGAGCTAATGTTTGAAATGCTTTTAGGGTTTCGTTAAAGCCAACCGCTAAATCGGCATCTAGCGATAATTCATCTAAAATAGTTTGTTGAATAGCAAGCACGCTGTTTATGTGCTCTTGGCGCTCACTTGAGGTAATACTTGATTTACACAGTGCAACTAAGTGGTTAGTTACGCCGGCACTGGCGCTCACGGTAACAATACGTACGCTTTTATCTGCAACAATAATTTCGCTACAGCGACTCATCGCTTCAAAGTTTGCAACACTGGTTCCGCCAAATTTGGCAACGATGTAATCTGATTTTGCGCTTAACTCTGTTTGAGGCACTGTTTGTGGCGCTGATTGGGTAGTCATTTAGTCTCCTTTCGCGATATCCAAATCGCAATAAAACAAGAAGAACTTGGCAAAGGAATGCTTGAAGATAAGTCCACTGCCAGAAGCTCTCCACCTATATTGGTGACAGTTTTGAGGATTCAGCCCCATAAACCGAAAAACAATGACGACGTATCATTATTTTTCTCGGCGAGTACTTCCCTTCTTAATGATCATCGGCTCTCGTCGCCTACCATTAAGTACCTAAGTATCGCACCTCTTCTGAATGTTTTATTAACCAGTGGCTAATAAAACAAAACCCCACTAAGTAGCGGGGCTTTGAAAGTTATCGTTTAGACGTCTAGCTGTCAAGCATTTAATAATTTATGAGTTAAATAAAACTGCCCATATAATACGAGCCCGCATATCCAACCGTGTAACAAATTAATAAATGCAGTGATAAACGCAAGTAGCTCATAAAGGTAAGCGCTTTAACTTTGCTCATGGCAATAATGCCCGCAGCCGAGCCAATGATCAGCATTGAACCGCCCACGCCCGTTGCATAAGTAAACGACAACCAGTGTTGTTGGCTCATTACTATATCGGCTTTTAATAAAGCAGCAGTAAGCGGTACGTTATCGACCCCTGCTGATAATATGCCCATTAAGTAGTTTGCGTACTCGGGGGCCATTACCGTGTATAGATCGGTAAATTTACTTAGCATACCAATTTCTTTTAGTGCGCCAACAAGCAGCAGTACACCAACAAAAAATAACAATGTGTCGTATTCTATATCGCGAACAAAGTCGATTATGTCTTTGTTAATGTCTTTTTTGCGCATTAAAAATTGCGCTACTAAAAACATCACTGATAAGCCAAACAAAAAGGTAAGTAAAGGCGGTACGCTGTAAATTACACTCAGGGTAAGTGTGCTCACTACGGTAGATAAAAATATAACAGCAATGGTAATGTCGGTTTTTTCTATTCGGGTTTTACCCGCACCGGCAAACTCAACACGCCCTTTCATACCGATAGACAATAGCGCAGCTAGTAGCATAACACTTGCAAGTGCTGGCGCGATAAGTAGTAGTAAATGACCTATGGTTACTTTGCCATCTAAAAATATCATCAGTGTGGTTACGTCGCCTGTTATTAGCGATACCCCACCTGAGTTAACCCCAAACACGATAAGCGTGGCATATTTAATGAGTTTTTTAGGTTCAAGTTTTAACGACATTACAACGGCTAAAGAGATAAGCGTAGCCGTTACATTATCTGAAATCGACGAAAACAAAAACGCAAAGCCACCTACCAAAAACATTAACTTTCTCTCGCTAATGCTTTTTGGCATAACACGATGAACAATATTTTCTATAAACCCCTTTGAATTTAAATACGCGACAAAGGTCATTGCAGCCATTAAAAATAGCCATAATGAGGCAATTTCTAAAATATTTTCGTTAAGGAGGTGTTGAACTGAATCGGAGCTTTGTCCGTGAAGAGGGTAGATAAAAAGAAGAATCCAGCAAAGCGTACCAAAAAATAATGTAGTTTTAGCTTTGTTGACATGGATTATATCTTCTATAACGATGAGCAAAAATGCAATCGCTATCAGGGTTAGAATAGTCGAGGAAACCATGGTAGATAAACAACCTTTGATATAGTTTTAAAGAACACGCAAAACAGAACCTTTCGCATGTGTCTGTTTTCGGCGCGGATTTTAGCACTGCCGCCGTGCAAAAACTATTATTAAATGGTCTTAAAAACGAATACTATATACAGACAAGGTTAATTAAAAACACGTAATAATGAGTATAAACTCGATACTCAATAATAAAATACTAGGATGTAGTAACGCCTTATGATCCCAGCAAAAAAGCTACTTAATACCTTAACCGAACATTGGGGTGTATTAGAGCTGTTATTTAAACGTTTTAAAATGGCTGACTTTAGCCTAAAAGACGTACAAAACGCGATTAAGCAAAAGCAGCCTACATGGTCAAACGAGCGCATTTACAAAGAAACAAATCGTTTATTGAACCAAGATATTTTAATTCCACTGGCTAAATCTTCTCAACTTGAAATAAATCGCGCCATTGCCGATTTTGCTACTTTTTTACTGCAAGAAGAACATTTAGGCTTAGCGCAAGAAATTAGCGTATTAGTCGAAGACCTAGCTCGTTTAGGTAACCGCCTAGATAACGCTGGCGAAATAGAAGACTTTGACGATTTACGCCGCTACAGCCGTATTATGGATGATCGGGTGCGTAAAATAATGAAGCTCTATACGCACAACGAAAATGCAATTTTAAACATTGTTGAACAAGCTAAATCAAATAATGCAGTGCAATCGCTGCAAAAACGTTACAAAGCGGTAATAGAAGCCTTTGACGAATACATAGAGCCAATGCTTGAAATGGTTGATATTCGTGGTGAATTTCATGCGTGTTTTACCCTCATTGAAGAGCAAATAAGTAAGCAAATACTGCACATTGAGCGCTCAGGTAAAGCGTATAACGACAAACGAATGCTGGAGCAATTACGTACCCGTATACTCGAAATGCATTTAATGGGCCGAGAAAGCTTACGTAAAAGTGCCGATATGCTTATGCCGCTGCGTGAGGAGCTACGCCGTAATAACTTAATTACTCGCCAAGCAGCCAAAGTACTTGGGCTTGTGCGCAAAAATGGCGTAGACAACATGCTAAGTGCGGTGCAGCCACATTTTGTGAGCGACGCGCAGCGATATTCACTTGGTCAGCAACGTCATATTGTGGCTTACATGGCAAGCTTGGTTGAATTTGAACACGAAGAATACCAATTGCCAGATCAACAAGACGTGCCTGCATTTGTTACGCCTAATATTCCTGACTACAACGATGTTAAAACCAGCTTTGCTAAGCGCTTTAATAAAAAACGCAAAAAGCCTCAGCCCTTGCTGCAATTTTTAGACGAAAGCTACCCAAATCTCGATGCAGACGAAATGCTATTTTTGTATCAAAAATTAGTCAGCGACAGCGATATTAAAATAATTCAAAGCGATGAAAAAGCCCGCGTAAAAATTGCCGGTCAGCACTTTTCTTTATATCCATTTAATTCAGAGCCTCAGCCAGATCCAAAGGCAGGTAAATAAACCATGACACACATAAACTTAGACGAGCTAACCCATCTACAAGCCATTAATAAAAAATTAGTAGCGGGTTACCACATTTGCGAGCAAGACAACATAATGTGGCAAGAGCTTGACCAACACATAGAAGACTACACCGCCCTATTTACCGCCCTAGGTAACGATTTAAAACGCGACAGCCGTGGTTTTTATTATTTTGGTAGCGACGAAAGCACACCAAACATGGGCAAAATATCTCGTGCTATCGCGCTCACCATTTACATTTTAATTGAGCACTACGCCAATACGGGTAAAGACCCAATGCGCGCATTGTTTGACGACGTAAACGATTTAGAGCTTATGCAAACGCTGGTACAAATTAACAAACATTTATTTGATCAGCTTGAGATATTTTCGGGATCTGATTTGCGTAAAGACGTATACCTGCGCATGGTGCGCTTAGGTTTAGCCCGTGAAGTAGAAGGCGGCTTTATGCTACAAGCGCCAATTCACCGCTATATAGATGCACTCATGGAAGTAAACGAAGAAACTTACATTACAGAGGACGAGGAATGAAAAATCTATACGGACTAAGTAAACTCGCCCTACTTAACACCGCAGGCTATGCAAAATGTGTGATCCCGCTTGATAAAAGCAGCTCTATTTGCGCGCCCAATAACACAGGTAAAAGCTCGGTTATTAACGCCCTGCAGTTCCCGCTTATTAACGATTTGCGCTTAACAGAATGGGACGGACACGATTTAGATGAAACCCGTAAGTTTTATTTTTCATCCGATCAGTCGTACATTTTACTCGAAGCGAACTTGCCTCATGGCTCGGTAGTGATTGGCGTGGCAGGACTTGGTAAAATTGCCGGTTACGCGCATCAGTACTTTTGCTATCAAGGAAAGCTTGATTTAGAGCAGTACACGCAAGGTAAAACTATTATTAAATTTACCAAGCTGTTCAACCATTTAAAATCGCTTAACTACAACCCTATCGAGCTTAAAGCACAAGAGCTCAACGCGCTACTTACTGGCGGCGCAACGCCTTTTGATGGCGACATTAACCTAAAAATGATCCCGCTTAATAATGTGCAAGACTCCTCTATTTATAAAGAAATATTTAGACGTATTCTTAACTTACACAAATTAGGCGCAAGCGACGTAAAACGCTTTATGCTACGCGTGTTTGAACGCCATATGTCGAACTCTAAAGTCGACTTTTATGAAGTATGGCGTCGCTCGTTTGATAAAGTAAACCGCTCAAAACGCGAATTAAAAGCCCTTGAGTCAATGCAAGAGCCAATAGCTGCACTTGAATCAATGCTTGAAAACCAAACAGTGCTTAAAGGTAAATTAGCGGCGTACGCGCCTAAAATTGACCAAGCACTGATTGATTTTGATACCTATCAAGAGTCGCAACTCTCTGAGCTTGCCATAGCCCTTGAAGATATAGAGCACGAAAAACACGAGTTTGAGCAAAAACAAAGCCTATACGTACAGCAATCGCGCGATATAGAGCGCAGACAAACTCAAATTGAGCAGTGGTTTTTAGATTACGATGCGCTTAAAAGCGAGTTTGAACTTGTAAATAAAGCCACGCTTAAAACCAGCCTGATTCAGTTAAAGCAAGATTACGAGTCGCTTTCGCACTCTATAACTAGCGCACAAGGGCAAAGCCTACACACGCTTGACTACCGCATTAGCGAAACACAAAAACAAATTAAGAGCCTAAAGCTGCAACTTAAAAACCTTGAGTTTAATTTGTTTACCCGTATGCGCGAAGACCTCTCGTTAAAAGAAGTAGAGGAAATATCGCGCATTTTAAACCCTGATATTCTCTCATTTGCGACCACCACTAATGGCGATATAACCATTGATGACGAAGACGCGTTTGGGGAATTTTTATCGCTGTTAAGTGAAAACGTTAAAGGCGGCGTATTAACGCTACCAGGCGCGAGCATTAAACTTAAAAAGCTCTCCCCTGTACAAATGCAAAGCGGCGAAAACAAAGAGCAATTAACCGCTCAGCTGAGCGCACTTGAGCATTCACTTAAAGAGTTTAAGCAACAACGCGATGTTGCAGCAAACGTTGCCGACAAGCAAAAAGAAAAAGACGCGTTGTACGATGAGCTTATGAGTGCAGAGAGCGCCCTAAAACGCTTAGAACAGTTTGATGTAATGCAGCAGTCGGTTGAAGCGCAAGCCATGCTAAAAGAGCAATTGTTAGCAGAGCGCGAACAAGTTGACGACTACCTACAAGATATTCAAAAAAATAGTGGTTCAATTGCCGATCGCCGCTCGTTAATTAAATCGAAACAAGAGCAAATTAATCGCCAAACTGAGCGCTTACGCCAAGTTAAGAGCGAGCGAATTGACCACACGCTTGATTTATACAGCGGGAAAGTAACCCCGTATATGATTGATATTACAATCGACTTTGATAACTTAAGCGACCTAGTACATCACTTTAATAAAGACTGCCAAGAGCTGCGTAATTTTGACATAAACGTGCGTAATACCTATTTGCATGTATATAACGCAGGTATAACTAAATTCGACAACGAAAACGACGAATATACTAAATACCAAAAGCTAATAAGCGCCTTTCATAATATTGATAACGAACGCGACGCTGTTGAACGCCAAGCACGCGTTGCGCTTACCGAAGTGGCCGCAACTATAAAAGGCTTGCGGGAAGATTTAGACCGACTTCGCCGCGAAATGAACAGCTTTAATAAAGGCATAAGCCAGCACCGTATTTCAAACCTGCAAGCATTTAAAATTAACGTCATACCGCGCAAAATGCTGGTTGAGAGTATCGATACAATTATCAGTACGTCGCATCAGTTTGATCAAGGTGACACCCTTGATTTACTTAGCCAAGAACCCTACAGCGAAAGCGCGGTAAACGAAGCGAAAGATCACTTAATTAAACTCGCCTCAGATAAAGCGGGTTTAACACTTACCGATTTATTTGATATTCGATTTGAAGTAGTTAACCGTGCAGGTGAAACAGAGCACTTTGAAAAAATAGATTCTGCGGGTTCAAACGGCACACGAATTACTATTAAGTTATTGTGTGGCATGTTGTTTATTCGTTACTTATTGAGTGACCAAGAACAAAACTTATACCGTATACCTATCTACATAGATGAAGCGGCCGACATTGACCCACAAAATCAAAAGGCAATTATAGAAACCGCACTAAGCTTTGGTTTTGTGCCTATATTTGCCTCAGTTAAGCCACAAATAAGTTGTGACTACATTGTGCCTATTCGC
The DNA here is from genome assembly GCF_005886635.1 of Pseudoalteromonas sp. S558. Lineage (NCBI taxonomy): Bacteria > Pseudomonadati > Pseudomonadota > Gammaproteobacteria > Alteromonadales > Pseudoalteromonadaceae > Pseudoalteromonas > Pseudoalteromonas sp. S558. Next base: position 27,796 of record NZ_PNDU01000140.1, read on the forward strand.
TCGGTAAAAGACGGTGCACAAAACTGGGTAGATGAAAAAGATTGGATTGAAGTTGAACATTAGCTAATGAATTGAGACTAATTAACATAGGTTAATTAGTCGTTCAGCCCTAACAATTAGACTAATATTTAGGACGTTTAAATAATACACATTTAAACTATGTGTGTTATTTTAAATTAATGCATTTTATTGGAGCAAACGTAATGAAAAATATACTTATTGTTGCAGCGCTAGCACTTCTTACAGCCTGTACACAAACCCCAGATTGGGATTACGATAAATCAGCTAACTTTAGTAATTTTAAAACATTTGCTTGGGTAGAAAACGCTAGCCTAACTAAAGACACAAATAACTATCAAATTAATGGCCTAATGGAAAAGCGTGTTCGCACTGCCGTTAACGCAGAATTGAGCCAAACACTAGGTATGAGTTTAGTTGATGCAGCGCAAGCTGATGTACTTGTTAACTATCATGCATCGGTAGATAAAGAGCTTGAAATAGATACCTTTAACGTAGGTTACCGCCACAACTGGGGTTACTGGGGCACTGGATTTGAGCGCGATACAACCGCGCGTGAATACGAAGTGGGTACACTGATTATTGATATTGTAGATCGTGAGTCAAACCAGCTAGTATGGCGCGGCGCAAAAGAAGGTCGATTAAAGAAAAATCAATCGCCAGAACAACGTGAAGCATCAATTAATAAAACAGTCAGCGAAATTTTAAGTAACTTCCCGCCGCAAAAGCAGCAGTAAGTTAAAATTAGTTTTTAAAAAGCTCACAATATGTGAGTTTTTTTTATGAGTGAGAAATAATATTTTGTTTTAGTAGCGTATCACTGTTAATTTGGAAAAATATTTAAAAGCAAAATTTAAATATAACGAGGGTTATGCTAAACTAGGGACAAATATTTAAAGGAATAAATAATATGTCATTAGACCCTACCTTCGCACTTAAAATTCAAAACCTATTTCCTAAGGAAGTGCTGCGTGAAATGTGCGCTTCTTTAGACTCGGATCCAGAATTTAGACACGCTGGTGTTATTTTCGAGGCCGAGAAAGATAGTATTGCAAAACTCTCAGTAAACCCTGGTAGTTTGCTTTTAAATCCAAGTAGCCATTACAATAGTAAAGTTTTAAGAGTAAGTTGCAGAGCAGATAGGAAAAATATTTATATTCGCGAATATATATTCCCTAAGCAAATGAAGGCCGTTAAAAGAATAGATAAAATCAACTCTTCACTATACGATGAATCTATAGGTGCTGGCATCTCATGTGTTGGAGCTGGCTCTGGTTGGGTATTAGTGTTCGCCGAAATGGGGGGCGGAGCTGCAAGCTTTGGCGCTACATGGGCTGCAATTCCATTAACATTGACATCGACTACCGCTGCTACTTTTCAGTGTGGTGTTGGAATCGGCCGTGTATTTAATCATTTAAGTGGTAATGCAGAGTATAATCAATGGCTTGATGCATCTCCTACTTTTTCAACTTTGATGGTTACATTAGATGTTATTCAAGTTGCCGATTTAACTAAAGCTGGTTTGGAAGCCGGCTCCTTCCTCGTTAAATTTAATCAAAATAAAGCGTTAGGACAGAATAAGTTATTAAAAATGTACAAAGGAATGACACGCGAAAATCGTAAAAAGCTTGCTGTTGAAATTTTAAAGCTCAATAACAAAAAGTTAATTAATAATCAAAAACTCCTGAAGAAAGTTTTGAGAGGTCAAACTCTTTTAGATGACGGTACCAAAGCAACTAAAGTATACACCCAGGCACAGGTTCAGAGATTAATAAGAAGCTCTTTTTACAAGGCATTTCTAACCAAAGCTTCATTAGCTACTGGAGCAGGAACAGCTGCTACGATGTACGGAAGCGTAAATGGCTTACATAATAAAATCAGAAATTCAGCAAGCTATATTATTGGCATAACTTCAGAGTGATATATGTTACCTAGATTAAAAATTAAATATTTCATTGTTATTGTCGTTTTGATTGGGTTCTGTATCGGCTTTTTTAATATTAGCTGGCCTAGTTTTAAACTCTCTAATCATAAAATCAGTTACATACAAGATAAGCTTAAAAGCGGTGAACTATCACCTAAAATGGTAGTAATACCGCCAGGTACAGGGACCATAGGCGGTGAAAATTTTCGCTCGTTTCAAGATGAAGCCCCTATTTTTAAAGCGACAATAAAAGAAAGCTATGCACTAAGTGAAACCGAGATTACCTTTGCACAATATGATCAGTTTTGTAAAACCGGAATTAGGTCATGCCCTAGCGACGAAAGCTGGGGCCGCGGTAAGCAACCTGTGGTAAATATATCTTGGTTTGATGCTGTTGCTTACACAAAGTGGCTAAGCACAGAAACGAGTAACATATATCGTTTGCCTAGCGAAGTTGAATGGGAATACGCAGCTCGAGCTGGAACAAATAGTAAGTTTTGGTGGGGTAATGAGTATAGACAAGGCATTGACCACTGCGATAGAGACTTAGGTGGTTGCCCAAAAGGCTCTGATTTAGGGCACCCTTGGCAAGTAGGTATTTTAAAGCCAAACCCCTTTGGATTATACGACGTTACCTCTAATGTATCTGAATGGGTGGAAGACTGTTATGTTGATAATCATAACAATGTAGCTGGCACTACTGCTGCAAATGATTCTGGTGCTTGTACTCAGATAATTGCAAAAGGAGCAAGCTGGCTCATGCCACAACCACATGTACATCATTCACAGAGAATGAGTATCCCGAAAAATGTTCGAGGATACGAAATCGGCTTTAGGGTATTAAGAGAAATAAATAAAAACGAATTAAAGGATTAAAATGAAAGTTGCGTGCCCTAACTGTAAAAGTAAGGTTGATAGTAAGGATATAAAAAATATAAATAAAAAAAGAATTTTTATTGAAAAGCAATGTCCTTCTTGCCGTGAATGGTTTGGTTTAAACAAGACGCAAGAAGTTTTAAAAACAGCTGGGATATTACTTTTATTAATCACTAGCCTGCTAAATATTTTCAGCATTAACAGTGAATATAGTTTAGTTTTCTCAACCGTAGGCTTTGTTGGAATTATTATAGCTATAATTATTACTTTTTTTGGTAAGCATGAAACGGTCAAATAATCAAAAAACAAAAAAGAAGCCAAAAATAAAACACGCTAATATTAGTAATACTAGAATGCTGTTAAATCAAATAGCATTCTCTTTGTTTTCTTTTGCTTTAGGGTTATTACTTATAATAATCGCAGTAAAATCTATATACGACGGATATGTTCTTACACCAACAGATTATCGAGTTGAATCTGATGTTTATTTTTTATCGACCTCTCCATTTTCTTATCTTTTTAACCTTCTTTTTTACTTAGGGGGTGGGATCTTTTTTTTAGTGCTACCATATTTAAGTAGAGATATGTTCCCTCGTAAAAAAGAGAAAAAGCTAAACAAAAAAGTTCAAAGAAAAAATAAACAATAGTTTTAATTAACTCGTTTTATACTTGTACAACAACTCAAAGGGTATATGGCAATAGTCATCAGGATGATTAGTTAAACGGTCTTGATGCTCAGGATCGCTTGGCACGTAGTTAGTTAGCAGCTCTACCCCTACCACAATTTTATCGGCATCACTTCGCTGGCTTATATAATTGCTAGCGATCTTTAAATGATCTTGGCTTTTACTATAAATGGCAGTGCGATATTTAGGGCCTACGTCATCCCCTTGTTTATTAATGCTATATGGGTCAATAATTTCAAAAAAGTAGTCAAATAGCCTATTTAGGCTAACGACTTTTGGGTGAAAAATGACCTTTACACACTCAGCATAACCATCGTAGTCGCCATCTGTAGTCTTACTTGTACCATTAGCGCGCCCTGCTTCAGTACTTATTACACCTGGTAAGTACTTTAAAAATTCTTGTACGCCCCACAGGCAGCCACCAGCAAAGTAAATAATATTTTGTTCTCTAGTATCCATTATAAATGTTACCCAATAAATAAAGTGTAAATAGTTATCAAATGCAGTTATTAACAAATTAATGTACAATCGCGCACAAAATGACTGCTGTTACATTTAGTTATTTTATCATGCTCAAATATAAGCTTTGAATTTAATTGTAACCGCAGCTACAAATAAAAAATGACGAGAAACACATGAATCGCACACCACACCTTATAATACCTGCAATATTATGCAGCGTTACTGCATTTGCTAATGCTAATACGCTATCTGATGAGTCGGCAATCGAGAAAATAACCGTTGAGGCCTCACCCACTGCAAATAAGTTGCCAGTAGGTACATTCGACTCGCCTATTTCTAATTTAGAGTACGACCCCCGTGTTGACCTTCAATCGCGTAATATGGCTGAGGCGCAAGCTGATGTAACTATACGCGGCGGTATTTTCGAAAACACCGGTTTTAGAGTAGGAAGCGCTACCCTGCTTGACCCGCAATCTGGTCATTATTTTGCTGAAATCCCCATTGCACCGCAAATGCTAAGCGGCCCGGATATTTTAACCGGTGCCGATAACGCACTTTACGGTATGAATAGCTCTGTAGGTACGGTTTCATTTGGTTGGAAACCGATTATTACTGGCGGTAGTGTATCCCTTGGTACTGGTACAAACGACTTTAATCTGCAAAGTATTCACGCTGCTAAAAACACACAACTTGATAGTTTAGCTAACTATACTCTGGGCTTTGAAGGTGAGTATTCTCATTCGCAAAGTAATGGAACCATTGATAATGGCGATCATGACTTTTCGCGCGCCTCAGCTCGCGTGCAATTAGCTAGCGAGCACAGCCAAACAGATTTGTTTTTTGGCTCGCAAGATAAGTTTTTTGGCTGGCCTAACTTGTACACCCCTTTTGGCGTTAACGAAACTGAAGATTTAGAAACCCGTCTTTGGATGCTTAATCACAAGCAAAGCTACGCTGATAACAGTAACTTTGAAGTATCTGCTTATTATCGTACCCATGACGATCACTATATTTACTCGCGCGAAAACCCAAGTGCATTTGAAGCTTTTCATAAAAGCGACGTTAAATCGCTTGGACTTTCGGGTCGCCATGCACAAAGCGATGCACTGGCAATAAATTACTCTGCACAATTTATTGATGACTCGATTGAATCAACAACACTTGAAAACAACTTTACCTCACGAAAGTATTACAAGCTAAGTATATTGCCCCAATACACAATAGCGCTAAAAAACCAACAGCTTACCTTTCGTTTAGGCGCAGCCTATGACGATACAAATCGTGATGATGCTGAAGTATCAGCTATTGGTGACATAACCTTAAACACCCAAAATAGTGACGGCACAGCGCAAACCCTTTACTTATCATACGCGCAGGCGAGTCAAGTTGCAGGCTACACAGCCATTGGCGGTAGCGACTCTGGCGGATTATTTAGAAGTAATTACAACCTTGAGCGCGAAACCACTTCAAACTTGGAGCTAGGTTTATTACTTGAAGAACAAAGCTGGCAGTTAAACTCGGCTATTTTTTATCGAAAAGATAATAACTTAACCGACTGGACCTTTAATTTTGATTCAACCTCAGCGCGCTTTGCAAACCCGGTTGATATTGATACTGCAGGGGTTGAATTTTTAGCGACTAAGCACTTTGATACAGCAAAACTTATAGCAAGCTACACCTATTTACATAAATCAGAAAACTACGGCGTAGCCGATATTGATGCCAGTTTTTACGCATTAAACTTTCCTGATCACCGTTTAACACTCGGCGCTGTGTACAACCCAACTGATATTTTAGAATTTAGAATAGATAACGAATGGCGCAAACAGCACGAAAATGCGCTGCGCGGTAGTGACAACGGTGCTCTATTTACTCACTTAACGTTAAAAATTACGCCGCCAATGCTGAAGAACTTATTTATAACTTTAGCGGCTGATAACTTGTGGGGTGAATCGTTTGAAGAGATCCCAGGTACACCAGGACGCGGGGAGCAATACTCGTTAAGTGCAACGTATAGCTGGTAGCCAGTAACGTAAGCAAGCTTCACGTCTACAAAAACACTCACAAACATACGCTTTGGCGGTAGACGTAGAGCTTGCTCACGTGAAAAGCGGAGCTTTTAATTACTTAAAATAAATACTCAGTAATAGATAAGTGTAAATATATGTGTATTTCAAGAGCTCACTAAGTGAGCTCTTCGAGCTCGGTAATAAGCGCTAGAGCTTGTGCATTTGTTGACCCACACACATCAAGCGTGGCGCTAAAATCGCTACATACTTTTGGGCGACTTTCATCACCAAATAACTTACATAAATTACGTTCGCGCAGCTGAATACAGCGCTCTCCGGCCTTTTTACCATTTGGCATACCTGGAATAGGCGAACTAATACTTGGCGCAATACAACATGCGCCGCAGCCTAGCCTGCAACTCATCGATTCGGTTTTCATAATTACCTCTGAATAAAACACACTTACTTTAATTCCTTTTTAGGAACGTAATTAGTCACACGTTTAGTTATAATGCACATGTGTAATGCTTTGTTACATCTTAAAACACCTTATAAACACATTATTGCGTATTATTACTGTGTCACCACCAATAATGAGGAATGCCTTGTGGCTACTAAAAAACAAATAATACTCCCAATTGCAGTTTTAGCAGGTGGCATAGCATTAGCTATCGCTTTTATGGCTATGAAAAAGCCACCCGAAGAAAAGCCTGAGCAAGACATTCGCCCTTTAGTGGCAACCCAAAGCATACTATTAGATTCTATCACGCTCGATGTTAAATCGTACGGCATAGTAAAACCAAAAGACCGTACCGAGTTAATAGCGCAAGTAAGCGGACAAGTTATTTCGGTATCAGATCAATTTGTCGAAGGTGCATTTGTAAAGCAAGGCGATATTTTAGCACGGATTGATGCAAATGATTATGAGGCTGACTTTATTGAAGCGCAAGCGGGTTTAGCGCAAGCAAGTTCGGCACTTGAAATAGAGCGTGCGCAAGCGCATGTAGCAAAAGCAGAATGGGAACGTATTAAGTCAGATTCAAGCGAAGCAATAGCCTCAGAGCTTTATTTACGTAAACCACAATTAGCTGAAAAACTAGCACGCTATCGCTCAGCTCAAGCCAGTGTAAAACGCGCTAGCCGTAATCTTGAGCGTACTTATATTAAGGCCCCATACGATGCGATTATTAACGAGCGCACGATTAGCTTGGGTTCAGTAGTTAATCCAGGTAATAGTTTTGGCGCATTAAGTGCGACATCTGTTGCAGAGGTTCGTCTACCGGTTGCCGACCAAGAACTGCAATATTTAGAAAATGGTGGTGTCGGTTCAAACGTTACATTTAACGCAGAATACGCGGGCAAACAAACAATGTGGCAAGCCAAAGTAATTCGCACCGAAGGTGTGGTTGATCAAAAAAGCCGCATGAGCTACCTAGTAGCACAACTTGCCACACCGTATGGCGATAAAACACGCCCTCTTCGTTTTGGTTCATACATTAATGCGACAATTGAAGGCCGCCCACTTGATAACGCGATTATTGTTGCACACCATTTAGTTAAAGATAATAAAATTGTAATTTTAAATGACGATTTAACATTGTCGTTTAAAACCCTAAATATTATACGCGAACAAAACGGCATGATTATCGCCAGCCAAGGGTTAAAAAATGGCGAGCAAATTGTCACTTCAGCGCTTGAATATCCAACCGAAGGTATGGCTGTAAAAATTGAAGACGTAGCACCTAATAACAGTGATATTACTCAACTTGCACTTAAGGAGGAGTAACCATGAACACTCGTGAAACAGGGTTAATAGCATGGTTTGCCCGTAATCCCGTTGCAGCTAACCTATTAATGATATTTATATTAGTGGGCGGTCTTTTAATGGCGATGACCATTCGCAAACAAATGTTCCCACAATTTGAAAGCAACTGGATAAGTGTACAAGCGGTTTATCCGGGGGCTGCCCCGCAAGAGGTTGAAGAAGGAATAACGATAAAAGTTGAGGAAAACCTCGAAGGTCTTGAAGGTATTAAACGCCTCATTACCTATTCTAACCGAGGTTTTTCGCAAGCCTGGATAGAAATAGAAGAACAATATAATCCACAAGAAGTACTTGATGAAATTAAAGTACAGGTTGATTCAATAAACACTTTTCCTGCGGGAATGGAGCGTCCTGTTGTACGTCGTGATAAGTTTGAGCAAGAGGTAATGATACTTGCGCTTTACGGCGATATGAGTAATTACCAGCTCAAAGAGCTTGGCAACGATATAAAAGATGAACTCCAAGCCCTACCTCACGTTAACCTAGTTAATTTTAATGGCGGCTTAGAGTACGAAATTGGTATAGAAGTCAGCCCCGATAAACTACGCGAGTACGGCTTAACATTTAGAGATATTTCAAGCGCTGTGCAAAGCTTTTCAGCCAATATGTCGGCGGGGCAAATACGCTCTGAAAACGGTTATATTTCGATGCGTGTTGAAAAACAAGCCTACCGTGGCTTTGAGTTTGAAAAACTGCCGCTTATTACCCTTGCTGATGGCGCACAAATTTATTTAGGCGATGTAGCAACCATTAATGATGGCTTTGAAGAAGGCCTGCAGTATTCTAAATATAATGGTAAGAATTCACTCTCATTTGAAGTAAATGCATCAAAAGATCAAGACATTACCGATGTAGCAAAAGTACTTAAAAGCTACATGGCAACTAAAGAGCCACTTTTACCTGCAGGCATTAAGCTCTCCCCTATTGTTGATTTAACTTACTACCTTGAAGGTCGACTTGATATGATGGTCGATAACATGATTTGGGGTGGCTTGTTAGTAATGATAGTACTGGCACTATTTTTACCGTTACGCTTAGCATTTTGGGTCATGATGGGCTTACCAGTGTCTTTTCTAGGTGCCTTTTTGTTTATGCCTATTGGCTTTTTAGATGTAACAATTAATCTAGCCTCGCTATTTGCCTTTATACTGGTACTCGGGATTGTTGTTGATGACGCCATTGTTGTCGGAGAATCTGCCAGTGCCGAAATAGAAAAATACGGCCATACACTTGATAACGTAGTTCGCGGCGTAAAACGTGTTGCCATGCCAGCAACCTTTGGTGTACTAACGACCATTGCGGCATTTTTACCGCAAACACTCGCAACCGGCCCTGGTGCTGCTTTTTCTAAAGCGATTGGTGGCGTAATCATTTTATGTTTGATTTTTTCACTCATTGAATCAAAACTTATTTTACCTGCCCACATTGCAGCAATGAACCCACGTAAACCAAACCCTAAAAACCTATTACATCGCTTACGCATGGTGATTGATAGTGGTTTAAAAGGCTTTGTGAATAACTATTACCTTCCTTTTGTTAGTCGCTGCATTCACTACCGATATACAGTAATTGTTGGCTTTATGTGTTTGCTTATTGTAAGCGCAGGTATGTTTGCAGGTGGTTTAGTTAAGTTTGTACCAAACCCTAAAATACCGCACGACTTTCCGCGTATTGATATCGAAATGAACCTTGCTTCATCTGAGCAAGCAACGCTTGAAACAGCGCGTAAAATAGAAAGCGTGTTATTAAAGGTCGATCAGCAACTACAAGAGCAATACGGTAAACCGATGATCCGCGATTTATCAGTAAGTCTACGTGGCCGAACTCAAGCAAATATTATGGCCATTTTGGTAGAGCCTGATTTACGCCCTATCGACACCTTTGCCCTAAGCGCATTATGGCGCGAGCAAATGCCCGCTCTACCTGGCATTAAAACCATGACTATTCAAGACAGCATAATGAATGGCGGTCGAGATGATGGTGACGTTAGCTTTAAACTTGAAGGCAAAAATGCTGACGAACTAAAAGAAGTAGCCGGTAAATTAAAAGCCAAATTACAAACAATGGAAGGCGTTGGCGACGTAAACGACTCAATGCAAAGCGCTACCGACGAAGTGCAACTTGATTTAAAACCACTCGCTTACAGCATGGGTTTAACGCTTGCTGATGTCGCATCGCAAGTTAGCTTTAGTTACTACGGCTTAGAAGCGCAGCGAATATTGCGTGAAGGCGAAGAAATTAAAGTCATGATCCGCTATCCAGAAGACGAACGTAACTCAATAAGTGACATAGCAAGTGTGCGTATTATTACGCCTACTGGCGCTGAAGTACCGCTAAGTGAAGTCGCTGAAGTTAAGTTGGTTGACGGTGTAAACCGTATTCGCCGCGAAAACTCTAAACGTACTGTAAACGTATGGGCTGCGGTAAATACCGACCAAGCCGAACCATTTGCAATTGCAGAAGAAATTCGTGATGAATACTTACCAACATTACTTAAAAGCTACCCTGGCGTTACAAGTGATGTAGCTGGGCGCATTCAAGAAGAAATGGATAGCGCTTCAGAGCAGCTTCGTGATTTTGGTATATCAATGATGATTATATTTGCCTTGTTAGCGATTCCGCTTCGCTCTTACTCACAGCCACTTATTATAATGTCGGTTATTCCGTTTGGTGTAGTGGGCGCTATGTTTGGACATATGATTTTAGGTATGACTATGAGCAGCTTATCTATGTTTGGCATTATTGCTGTAGCGGGCGTGGTCGTAAATGATTCCCTCGTTATGGTTGATTTTGTAAACAAAGCACGCGCTGAAGGTGTTGCGATTAAAGATGCAGTAATGCAAGCCGGTGCTCGTCGCTTTAGAGCGATATTACTCACCTCAATCACTACCTTTATTGGTGTAATGCCAATTATTTTTGAAACGAGTTTACAAGCTAAAATTGTTATCCCAATGGCTGTATCACTTGCTTTTGGTGTGTTATTTGCCACAGTAATTACACTAATACTTATACCGTGCCAGTATGTTGCACTAGAAGATGCTAAACGATTAGTACGTAAAATGCGTGGCAAGCCACCACTAGTAGATGCCCAACCAGCGCCTATTGAAAGTTAAGTAAAGTAAAACCCCAACCAAAAAAGCTCGGCAGACTCTGTCGAGTTTTTTATTTTTAGATCTAGGACCTGTTTATCTTTCGAGGTTGAATTTGCAGCAGACTGTTTGGTTTTTTAGACAAGATAGAGCCTATGTTGTGGTTGTTCCCCATAAATAGGCGATAACGCAGCATAAATGCCAAACATGTGCTGCCCTTGGGTTCGTCCTAGAGGCGATTTACGTTTTTGTT
>NZ_PNDU01000141.1:0-5578 GCF_005886635.1 Pseudoalteromonas sp. S558
CAAGCAAGCTTGGCGTCTAAAGGTGTTTAGGCTAGCTTTGTTTGTATACGCGAGCAAGTTCGGTATTTACAGGTGATTAGGTGAGCTTTGTTTGTAGACGTAGAGCTTGCTCACGTGAGAGGCGTTTAAATGTTCTATGCGGTGTTACTCTACTTCGACGCTAATAAGTGATTTATAAGCGCCGCTTTCTAGGGCATCAAAATACGCTTGGTAGCGGCCTGTTTGCTTAAACTTTACTAACTCTTGGTTAAAAATAACTAATAGCTTTTCGCTGCTTGGGTTATTTTTTGGGAATAATAAAAAGCTTTGATTTACTAACACTGGCTTTGGATGATGACTAATAGTATCAATAAGCTCAGGCAACTTGGTATTTAGGGTGTGATAGCCTACATTTTGCTCTTCGGCAAAAGCGTCAATGCGGCCCATCACTAAACGCTGAAAATTTTGCTCTGTTGTACTTACGCGCGATATTTCAAATAAGCCTTCTTCAATTGCTTTATCAAACTTTTTGCCATAACTGTAGCCGAGCCCGCCTCCTAGTAGTAGACCTTTTAAATCACTGAGTTTGTACCAGCTAAACTGCCGCTGTTTTTGATAAAAAAATACAAACCGTTCATTTAGTACCGCCTCGCTATATAAATAGTGGCGTGCGCGGTCTTTTTCAAACATCCACACTGCGGTGGCTGCGTATTTATTATTAAGGGTGTCGTGATAGGCGCGCGGCCAAGGTAAAAATGTAAAGCTGACCTCAATATTGGCTTGTGCAAATACGTCAGTGATCAAGTGAGCAATTACGCCTTTATAAGGTAACGATTCACTTAAAAATGGTGGCCACTCACCGGCGCTAATTTGCAGGGTTTTAAGGTTATTAGTCGCGGCCTGATTTTCTACCTCAATCGCGTGGCTGTAATAACTCATAAAAACCATTAACAATAAAGGCATAGCATAAATACAGCGTTTTAATTTAGCCATTAGCATAAAACTCATTTGCATAACTTTACCTTTTTTGTATAAACCTTAGTTAAACATAACAATAGCTGGTAAAAGCTGGTTAGTTTATGCTTAAACCGTATACTCGCTCAAGTGAATACGCAGTAAACTACTCTTTAGTTTGCATGCTTTTAGCGCGCGCTTCTGCATCTATTAATGCTTGTGATTTAGGTGTACGTTTTTTCTTTTCTATAACCGGTTTTTCGGTTGATTCGGGATCCCAGCTTGGATCTAACGATAGGTTTGCAAATGGGTTGCTGCTGTCAATTTTTGCTGCTTCAACGTTAGGTTCAACAGGTTTTGGCTTGTCTTGTGTTTTTACTCCAGGTAATGGTGCATCAGGATCGAAAGTGCGCACTTCTGGCTCTTTAAAGTCGTGCTCGTTACTAAATAAAGTCGCCTGCGGTGCAAATACTTTTTCAACTGCGTGTGCATTTTCATTAGGTGCAGGTGAGTGTATTAACTCAGGAGGTTTGATGGCCGGCTCTGAAACTAACTCCTCACTCTTTTGATCATTACGTACTGCGCTTTCGTGCTTATGTGGATTGTTAATTGCTAAGGCATCGGGATCAAATTTATGAACTTTTGGCTCATTAAAGTCATTGGCACTTTTTATACGCGCTGCAGCCTTGTTCGCTGCGGCTTCAAACTCTGCGGTATTAAGCTGCGGTATTGGCTCACTTAATATAGCTGATTTTTTTTGATCTAAGGCATTTATTGTTGGTTTTTTATTTATATTATCGGCTGCAGATTCGGCTACTTTTGCTTTAGATGCATTCAATGGGGGAGTTGTTTGCGCTACGCTCGAAATAGCGGTGGTTTCTTTGTTTTGCTTAGCACGGCGCAAACGGACTATAGCCATAACTGCAATAAGCACCACTATAAGCAGTATCAAGCTAGGTAAAAGAAGTGAGTGCGTGCTTTTTACTACTGGCTCAGATGGCTGAGTGGGAATTAACGTTGGCGCAGGTTTTAATGTTGATAAAGGCTCTGGGAGTACTTCTTTAGTGAGTGTACTGTTTGGTTTTATGGGGTTATTTGGCGGGGTTGGCTTTTGCTCTGAAATAACCACTTTTGGATTAGCTTGTGGTTTGTGAACTACTGGTTTTACATCAAGCATGGCTTGACTTTTATTATCGGTAAGAGGCACAACAGTGGGTGTTTGTTGTTCATTAACTACGTTTTTATTTACTGTTTCAGTGATTACTTCACTCACTGCTTCACTGGTTTTTTCGACTACAGGCGTTGGCTTGGCAGTAATAGGTACAGTTTTAACTTGTGCTTGTAGTTGCTTGGGAGGGATACAGTTTTTACTGTGATCGCGTACTGCATTACGGTAGTTTCTACTTGTTTTATCATTACTGTGTTGCTGCATTTCTTGTTTTATAAGTATGCACATAGCTTCGTTATAAGCTGCGCTATTAATACTATAAAGTAGGGCAAAACAAAGTGTGAGGCGTGTAAATAAAGTTATCATAAAGGTAAAAGCGCTTAAACATTAATGGTTTGATTTTAAGCGCAAAATTAAAAATTATCTAGAGTGGATTAGTCTATTACCATAAGGCTGCGATATTCGTCGTAAGCAAATTGGTCAGTCATGCCACTTATATAATCTTGAATTAATCTACAGCGATAATAAAACTCATAGGCGGCAAAATGATCGGGCTCCTCTTGCATAGCGTCTATGGCATGTTGGTAGCTATTTAGGTGTTTTTTAGAAAGCTTTTTAACCAAGCGTGATTCTATTAATAGGCGTGAGTCGCCGTTTAATGCGCGCTTAAAGTCGTCGCTGTTTAATAGCAGTAATGGCTTATAGCAGTCGAGTAGGCCGTTAATAATTCGGTAACCTTGCAGCTCTAGCTTTTCGACCTCTTTGTTAGAAAAAACATGCTCAAGGGCTACTTGTTTTAGTGTTTTGGTTACCGCGTGCAGGTGGCTTCTGTCTTCTAATAGGGCATAGTTAAAGTCGCCATGATAAATAGGCTCTATGTTTTCGATAAACCGTTTTGCAGCATGGCCAACGAGCGGGTGCAGTAGTGATACTCTAAGGTATATAAAAAACTCACTGTTAAAATTGTACGGCTGGGCTTTGGCGCGATCGAGTGCGTAATCTACCGCTTTATCTACAAAATTTTCATGTTCGGTGTCGTCTATTGTAAGGTTTATAAGTGCTTTTTTATAATGATTTTTAAGCTGTGTGCAAAGGAACTCGGTACTTATTATGCCCTTTTCTACAGCGTCTTCTATATCGGCTAGGCAATACGATATATCGTCGGCGGCTTCCATTATGTAACTTGCGGGATGGCGGCAATATGGCTCAATAGTGAGCTCGTTTTGCAATGCTTCAACAAAGGCTTTTTCGCTGTAGTAGTAACCTACTTTTTTCATTAAGTAATTTTTGTTTTGCGGTATGTTTTTTACATCAAGTCCCGCTGGACGGGTGTATTTTAAAATACCGGCGCTTTGGCTATACGTTAAATTAAGCGTTTGCAAAGAATGAATAATACGTATGCCTTGAGCATTACCTTCAAAATTACAAATATCAAGTGCAAGGTGTTTAAAAACCACGCCTATGCCGGTATTAGGCTCTTGGCAGCGCATTGGTGTAATGCTCACTAAGTTGTTATTAAACCAATGGTTAATTGCAGCTTCGCCAAAGTGACCAAAGGGTGGGTTGCCTATGTCATGCATCAGGCAGGCCATTTCGACTAAGCTTTCAAGTGGGCGTTCAAGCCCTGTTAGCCCGTAGTCTTTTTGCTGTTGGTAGCTTAAATTAGCAAAAATACGCTGCACTATAAAACGACCAACTTGCTGTACTTCAAGCGAATGAGTAAGACGCGAACGAACTGCTGCATTACGCTCAAGTGGAAAAACTTGTGTTTTTTGCTGCAACCGACGAATAGCTGCGCTATTTATTATGCGACCACGGTCGCTTTCAAGCGCCATTTGCAAGTTAGATGTAGTGCGATACATACGCGCTGGCGTTATTTTTTTACTAAAGTCGATAGTCATCGTAGTCCTTTTTATAATTGATGACTGGCAAATTAAGTGCGCGATGTCATTCTTTATTAATACTTAAACGTTAATATATACACCTAGGCGAGTTAGGTACAGGTGCTTGTATCATTTGGGTGTCACCAATTGTATTATAAAGTTAGATTTTTCAGTATTTAACGTATTTTAAAGCAGGCGAGTAATTATGATGAAGCAATGGATTTTAAAGGTGATAGCGCTATGCCTTTTAGTGGGAATAAGTAGTACTGCGTTTGCAGCAAAAGAGCAAACCGTGGTGCTGGTATCAATTGATGGCTTGCGCTGGGATTACATTGAAAAGCATGGCGCAGAAAACTTAAAAGCGATGGCAGAGCGCGGTGTGCGTGGGCAAAAATTGATTCCAGTTTATCCAACTAAAACATTTCCTAATCATATTTCTATTATTACGGGTTTATTGCCGGTAAATCATGGCATTGTTGATAATAGTTTTTGCGATAAAGCGCGTAAAAATGAATGCTACAGCATGGGTAAAGCGCTGGGCGACAGTACATGGGTAAAGGGGATTCCGCTTTGGAATTTGGCAAAAATGCAGGGGCTTAAATCTGCAACTTACTTTTGGCCTGAGTCGGATGCGTTATTTAACGGTATGACCCCTGATTACTATTACCACTACTCAAAATACAGTGACTATCAAAGACGTGTTGATCAAATTATTCAGTGGTTAAGTTTACCAAAGGCACAACGTCCGCGTTTTGTAGCAAGTTATTTTTCATTGGTTGATAGTATGGGCCACGAATTTGGCCCCGATGCGCCACAAACTCGTGATGCCGTTAAGCAGCTAGATGAATTAATGGGGCAGTTGCAAACGCGTTTAAGTAAGCTAGAGCAAGATGTAAATTTAGTTATTGTTTCTGATCATGGGATGACAAGTATCGACCCCGAAAAAAGCATTGATACAACGACCCTTCCTCAAGATAAAAACTTTTTAGTTAAAAACACCGGACCACGTTTGCTTATTTACACGCAACCCGATGCTAAAAATGCCGATATTAAAGGCTATAAGGCACGTTTACAAAAAGCAGCAAACGGGCGTTATACTGTATTAACTGACGCGCAATTAGCTGCATATCATTATAATAAAGGTACTCGCGTAGGTGATATTGTGGTGCAAACGACCGCGCCAGCGGTATTTACTAATGGTAAAAAGCCAATGTACTTAGGCACTCATGGTTATGCATATACAGAGGATATGGCGGCATCGCTTATTGCTGTTGGCCCTGCCTTCAAGCAAGGTGTAAGCCTCGAAAAAGTAAATAACCTTGATATCTATCCGGTGCTTGCAAAAGTAATGGGGCTTAAATTGTTAAACAAAGTGGATGGCGATGGCAAAACGTTAATGCCAGCAATTAAACAAAAAATGATTGTGCATTAGTAAGGCAAAAAAAGAGCGCCGAAGCACTCTCAAGGGAAGAATATATTATACCCATTCGTATAAATTGTTGAACAATCAAAGGGAATACTTAAACAAATGGGCATATTAATACCAATTTTATTAAAAACATGATCATTGTAGCGCATTAAATAACTCACTAAC
>NZ_PNDU01000142.1:0-32547 GCF_005886635.1 Pseudoalteromonas sp. S558
AGCTATATTCAGCGCAAACTGCGTTGAATTTACTTGCAATAGGCCAGCTATTGACGCGTAAATTCGCCTTGTTTTCACTGAAAATCTCTGGCTAGAGAAAATGAATTTAAATATCACCATAATTCAATGTGTTAGTGAATCTCTTAACCAGAGCTCAGGTTAAATACTATTATTCTATTTGAGTCCATTTAAAAGCAAAGGCTGCTAATATTTAGATGATACGATCGGGGACAATAATAAAAATGAAAATACCGATAAAAAATCCGTTTATAGTGAGTTAAAAATAAAACCTAAATTTCAGACATAAAAAAACCCCGACCAATTTGGTCGGGGTTATAAAAAGTGGTACCAGCGGGCGGACTCGAACCGCCACTCCTTTCGGAAGGGGATTTTGAATCCCCCATGTCTACCAATTTCATCACGCTGGCATAATTTTTCTTTGAACTTCTAAGTAGTAGAAGATAAAGAAAAACCACTTTAGAGCTAAGGATTATTTATTTGCCTTCGTCTCTATGCCAAGCATTATACAAACAATAAGGTTGGCAGCAAGCGTTTTATCGCATTACGACAATCAACCGCTTAACATTTGAGCAATCATTAACATTTAAAGATAAGCATACGCACAGGTGTTACTGCAACGTCTATAGATCCTAGTATTTATGAGCTTATTTGCTAAACTAGCGCGCATATTAATAGTGAGAGTGTATTTATGTCAGGTGAGTTTTCTCGTGCAAGTTTTTGGCGGCGTTTTGCGTCTTTGATTTACGACGCTTTAGTTGTAATTTCCTTATCTATGCTTACGGCTATACTTTACTTTGCGGTAATTCAGGGCTTAATTGCATTAGACTTTATTGCTCAGACGGATGATCCTGCTGCTTTTATCCAAGACTCGCCACTGCTATACGGAATTAGAAGTGCGCTATTTGTAGGTATTAACGTTTTCTTTTTTGCATATTTTTGGACTAAAAGCGGCCAAACTATTGGAATGCGCGCATGGCGTTTAAAAGTACAAACGCTCGAAGGTAATCTTATTAGCTGGCCTCAAGCAATTGTACGCTGCGTAAGCTCCTTGCTTGGTTTGGGTAATTTAGTCGTGTTAGTTGATTTAAAAAATAAAAAAGCATTACAAGATTATGTATCTAAAACTGAAGTTATTGCATTAACAAAAGAAGAGAACAAACGTGTTTATCGAGAGCTTGATTAATCTCAACAGTGGGGTTAAACAAATATTAAAAAGCGTGACAATTTGATTTGGTCACGCTTTTTTTGTTTAGGCGAAATGCTCTGCTATATATCAAACATTAGACTCGTTTATTCATTAAGTAAGTTGCAAAACCTATAAATATGATACTTGGCAATACGGCCCCCACAAAGGCAGGAATTTGATAAACCATTACCACAGGGCCAAATATTTCATTTGTTAAATGAAATACAATACCAGTTACAACTCCCATAATGATGCGAGCCCCCATGGTAACCGTGCGCAGTGGACCGAATATAAACGACAGTGCTACAAGCAACATTACAGCTATAGATATTGGCTGCATAAGCTTACGCCAAAGCGCTAGTTCATAAGTACTTGTATCTTGCTCATTCTGTTTTAAATAACCTAAATACGACCATAAACCAGAAAACGATAACGATTCAGGTTTTACCGATACAACCCCTAATTTTTCGGCGGTTAATTGTGAAGCGTAAAACTCTTCAGCAACTTGTTCCGTCGTGATCTGTTCATCCGTTATTATCACCTTTTTTATATCACGTAGTAACCAACCTTGATTTCTGCTGACCGCATTGTTAGCTTTTGTTATCTGAGTTAGGTCTAACGACTTATTAAAGTGATACATATGCACACCGTGCAGCATTCCATTTTGGTCAACATCTTCTATATTAATAAAGTTATTACCATCTTTAGCCCATACACCTTTTTGCGCATTAAATACGTCACCACCATGAATTGCGTGATTGCGCATTTCTTTTGCATGTAACTGTGCTTCGGGAGCGCCCCACTCACCAAGCGCCATCATACAAATAGCCATAAAAACGGCGGTTTTCATCACAGATACAATAATTTGAAAGCGCGACATGCCTGCAGCTTGCATAACCACCAGCTCACTATTAGAAGCAAGAGCCCCTAGTCCTGTTAAGCCACCTATGAGTGCTGCCATAGGGAAAAAAACAACTAAATCACCAGGAATGGTATAGATGGTATAAAGCATTGCAGTCATTAAATCATAACTTCCACGCCCTACTGACTTTAACTGTTCGATGAATTTGATAAGGGTGCTAATACCCGCCAAGACCAATAAAGCAAAGCCTGTTGTTTGTAAAATACTGCGACCTAAGTACCAATCAAGCGTTTTCATCATGAACCTAGCTCCCGTTTAATTACAACAGCTTTGAGCCAAGCACCAAGCGGCCTCCCTTTAATAATTAACAGTCCGCCAATGAACAGGGCACTTAAGTGGATCCACCATAAGCCAATTGAGGGAGGAATTTTTCCATCTTCAACAGCAAACTTCCCCGCATTAAGTAAAATAAAATACCCTAAATACAAACCAATAGCCGGCACCAACTTGGCAAACTTACCTTGTCTAGGGTTCACCACACTAAGTGGCACAGCTAGCAAAGTAAGCAATGGAATAGAAAGGGGGATAGCTAGTCGCCATTGCCACTGCGCAATCGATTCGGGTGTATTGATTTTGAGTAATTGATTGGTAGGTACTGCTTCTAGTTTACGGCGTTGATGCTCTATTTCTTGCTCGCGGATTTGCACACTGTACCCGTCAAATTCAGTTAAGTTAAGCGCTGGCGTTGAGCCATCAGTTTCGTATCGTTTACCATCAGTAAGTACCAGTTGTTGCTCGCCACTTAATGCCTCGACTACAACACCTTGCTCTGCGTATACTAGGCGCGCTAAGTCGTCTTTTTCGTTATTAGGTAATTGCGCTACAAATACTTTGTTTAATTCTTTACCGCCATTTTCAATGTTGTGAATAAACACCACAGCTTTTTCGTTGCCGGTTTCTTGAAATCGCCCTGCCCTGAGCGCAGACAAACCAGCATCGGCTTTAGCTTGTTCTTTTAATTGATACTCTTGTTCACTTGCCCATGGTGCTATATACATAGTGAGTGCTGCGGCTAAAAATGCCAACCCAGCACTTGATATAAGTGTTACGCGTACAACGTACCACTCACTTACGCCGCAGGCTTTAAGTACAGTCATTTCGCTATCTGCATAAATGCGGCTGTAAGCCAAAATAATGCCTAAAAATATACTCAGCGGAAGTATTAAAGATGCTAATTGCGGTAATTTCAGAGCAATCATCGACAAGACTAATTTGGCGGGGATACTGCCTTCAGAGGCATCACCTAAAATAACAACTAACTTTTGCGACAAAAATATTGTCATTAAAGTTAAAAATACGGCGACCTGCGATTTTAAAACCTCAGCGGTCAAATAACGGAAAATTAGCAATGCTCGCCCCTGTTAAACATGAAATTTCACTACAATAGTGAGTGTTGAATCGTAAAATAGCTATTTTACGCAGTTGGTACTGGCAAATAGGCTATTATTATAAGCCATCAAAAATAATTATCCTACCTAAGTGCACGATATAATGTTGCATTAGTAGCCCTTAAACATATAAAGTTCAATTACACAGTAAGAGTCTAGCAAAATCGGCTAATATTAGAGTTATTAGACAAAATTTTTTTTAGCCCCTATTTAATAGCTTAATTGACTCAAAACCAGGAGTAACAATGGAATTTAGCGTAAAAAGTGGTAGCCCAGAAAAACAACGCAGCGCATGTATTGTAGTTGGCGTTTACGAGCCACGTAGGTTATCCCCCATTGGTGAACAACTCGATAAAATCAGTGATGGTTATATCTCAAATTTACTTCGCCGTGGCGATTTAGAAGGTAAACCAGGTCAAGTTTTATTATTGCATCATGTACCTAATGTATTAAGCGAGCGCATACTGCTTGTAGGCTGTGGTAAAGAGCGCGAACTTGACGACAAACAATATAAACAAATTATTTCTAAAACAATAAATACTTTAAATGATACCGGCTCGATGGAAGCGGTATGCTTTTTAACAGAGCAGCATGTTAAAGGTCGCGATACATACTGGAAAGTACGCCAAGCGGTAGAAACTACACAAGATTGTTTATATACGTTTAACCAGTTAAAAAGCAAAAAAGTAGATCCTCGCCGTCCACTTCGTAAAATGGTGTTTAACGTGCCAACGCGTCGCGAACTTACTATTGGTGAAAGTGCGATTGAGCATGGCTTAGCTATTGCTGCAGGTAGCAAGTTATGTAAAGACGTAGCTAACATGCCACCAAACATTTGTAATCCTGCGTATTTAGGCGAGCAAGCACAAGAGCTGGCAAGCAATTTTGACAACATTACTGTTGATCTTATAGGTGAAGAGCAAATGGCAGAACTAGGTATGAACTCATACCTAGCTGTTGGTCGTGGCAGCGTTAACGAATCAGTTATGTCAATTATTAACTATAAAGGCGCAGCCGACGATCAAGCGCCTATTGTTCTTGTTGGTAAGGGTTTAACGTTCGACTCAGGCGGTATTTCATTAAAACCTGGCGAAGGCATGGACGAAATGAAATATGACATGGGTGGCGCTGCAGGTGTTATTGGTGCAATGCGCGCATTAGCACAAATGCAATTACCTATTAATGTGATAGGTATTTTAGCGGGTTGTGAAAACATGCCTGGCCCAAATGCTTATCGTCCTGGTGATATTTTAACAACTATGTCAGGGCAAACGGTTGAAGTGTTAAACACCGATGCCGAAGGCCGTTTAGTGTTATGTGATGCGTTAACGTACGTTGAACGCTTTGACCCAGATACTGTAATTGATGTAGCAACGCTTACAGGTGCATGTATTGTAGCCCTTGGCGCGCATGCAACGGGTTTGCTGTCAAATCATAACCCTCTGGCACACGACTTATTAAAAGCCTCTGAGCAAAGTGGCGACCGTGCGTGGCAGTTACCGCTGTGGGATGATTATCAAGATCAACTAGACAGCCCATTTGCTGACTTTACTAACTTAGGTGGACGCTCTGCAGGCACTATTACTGCGGCATGTTTTTTATCTAAGTTTACTAAAAAGTACAACTGGGCGCATTTAGATGTAGCCGGTACAGCATGGAAAAGTGGTGCTAAAAAAGGTGCTACCGGCCGCCCTGTCCCTATGCTTACTCAGTATTTATTAAATAGAGCAGGTGTGAGCGAAGCCGCTCAAGATTAAAGTGAACATTTAACTTTAAAGCTGTTTATAAGGCGCCGTTTGGCGCCTTATTTATTTGCGTATTAATTGAAGCAAAACGCGTTATATGGCAAAATCTGCCTCTTAATTTATGTGTATCAACTTAGTGCGCATTTAATGTGATGGGAAACCCCGATACAATGAACATGAACGCCAAATTTTTCGTTCTAAAACAGCAAGATGAATCGTTGGCAAAGCCAGGTGATCATTTTGCTTTGGCAGCACAAATTGCAGCCGAACAGTATCGAAATGGTCAACGTGTATTTATTTGTGTAGATAACAACGAGACCGCCTGTGCCATTGATGAAATAATTTGGGCATTCGATCCCGACAGTTTTGTGCCTCACAACCTGCAAGGCGAAGGCCCTAAAGGCGGCGCGCCGGTAGAAATTGGCATCACACCTCCTGTTGGTAATCGTAAAGTTTTAATTAATTTGGCTAATAACTTACCGGATTTTATCCGTCGATTTAACCAAGTTTTTGATTTTGTACCCGTAGAACCCGTTGCTAAGCAAGCTGCTCGCGAGCGCTTTAAAAAGCTGCGCCAACTCGGTGCCAATATCACCACGCAAGATATTAATAACTAAAAACACCTTTAGTTAAATAGCTAACCAACTAATTTAAGTACTTATTTAAGGTTCTGTGTAATGGATAAAACCTACAATCCGCAAGATATTGAACAGTCTCTATACCAAGACTGGGAACAAAAAGGCTACTTTAAGCCATCTGGCCAAGGCACCCCATATTCAATTATGATCCCGCCGCCAAATGTCACTGGTAGCTTACACATGGGCCACGCTTTCCAAGATACAATAATGGATACCCTAACGCGTTTTAAACGTATGCAAGGTAACAACACATTATGGCAAGTAGGTACTGACCACGCAGGTATTGCAACGCAAATGTTGGTTGAGCGTAAACTGCATGCTGAAGAAGGTAAAACACGCCACGATTTGGGCCGCGAAGATTTTATTAATAAAATCTGGGAATGGAAAAAAGAATCAGGCGGCACTATCACTAAACAACTTCGTCGCCTTGGCGCATCGGTTGATTGGGATCGTGAACGTTTTACAATGGATGATGGTTTATCTGAAGCCGTTAAAGAAGTGTTTGTACGCCTTCATAAAGAAAATCTAATTTATCGAGGCAAACGCCTAGTAAACTGGGATCCTAAATTACACACTGCTATTTCTGATCTTGAAGTTGAAAACAAAGATAAACAAGGCCACATGTGGAACTTACGTTACCCACTGGCTGATGGCGTTACAACGCAAGATGGAAAAGGCTACATTGTAGTAGCAACAACTCGCCCAGAAACTATGCTGGGTGACTCGGGTGTTGCAGTAAACCCAGATGACGAGCGCTATACTGATTTAATCGGTAAAGACATTTTATTACCCATCGTTAATCGTCGTATTAAAATAGTTGCTGATGAACATGCCGATAAAGATAAAGGCACGGGCTGTGTAAAAATAACGCCAGCGCACGACTTTAACGATAACGAAGTGGGCAAGCGTCATCAAATGCCGATGATCAACATTTTCGATAAAGATGCCGCTATTCTTACCCAAGGTGAAACATACACCTTTGACGGTAAAGAGCTTGAGTTTGATGCACCAATTCCAGAGCGCTTGCACGGACTTGATCGTTTTGCTGCGCGAAAAGCAATTGTGGCTGAATTTGAAGAACTTGGCCTACTTGAAAAAATTGAAGATCATGGTTTAACGGTTCCTTACGGCGACCGCTCTGGTGTGGTAATTGAGCCACTGCTTACCGACCAATGGTATGTACGTGTTGCACCACTTGCTGAACCTGCAAAAGACGCAGTTAAAAATGGCGACATTCAATTTGTACCTAAGCAATACGAAAACATGTACTTCTCGTGGATGAACGACGTACAAGATTGGTGTATTTCACGCCAGCTTTGGTGGGGTCACCGCATCCCAGCTTGGTACGACAATGAAGGCAACGTATTTGTTGGTCGCGACGAAGCTGAAGTACGCCGTGAAAACAATATTGCAGACAGCGTAACGCTAAGCCAAGACGAAGACGTACTTGATACGTGGTTCTCATCAGCGCTTTGGACGTTCTCTACACAAGGTTGGCCAGAAAACACCGATGATTTAAAAACCTTCCACCCGTCTGACGTGTTGGTTACTGGTTTTGATATTATTTTCTTCTGGGTTGCGCGCATGATTATGATGACGCTGCACTTTGTAAAAGACGAAAATGGCAAGCCACAAGTTCCGTTTAAGACCGTGTATGTAACTGGCTTAATACGTGACGACAATGGCGATAAAATGTCTAAGTCAAAAGGTAACGTACTTGACCCACTAGACATGATTGACGGCATTGAACTTGAAGACCTAGTACAAAAACGTACTGGTAATATGATGCAGCCAAAACTTGCCGCTAAAATCGAAAAAGATACGCGTAAAGTATTTGCAGGCGGTATTGAAGCACACGGCACCGACGCCCTTCGCTTTACCCTTGCTGCAATGGCATCTACCGGTCGTGATATTAACTGGGATATGAACCGCCTTGAAGGTTACCGTAACTTCTGTAACAAATTATGGAACGCGAGCCGTTACGTATTAATGAACACAGAAGAGCAAGATTGTGGTTTTGTAAACGGTGCTCAAACAGAGCTTTCATTAGCTGACCGCTGGATTTTAGGTCAATACGAAGCTACCGTTAAAACCTATACTGAGCACCTAGATAACTACCGTTTTGACTTAGCTGCTAACACGCTTTACGAATTCACTTGGAACCAGTTCTGTGATTGGTACTTAGAGCTTACTAAACCAGTATTGTTTAAAGGTTCTGAGGCACAGCAACGTGGTACACGTAATACACTTATTACCGTACTTGAAAGCTTACTGCGTTTAATGCACCCAATGATGCCATACATCACTGAAACTATTTGGCAACGTGTTGCACCACTTGCTGGCCTTGAAACAGCAGGCACCAGTATTATGGTTCAGCCGTTCCCTGTATATAATGAAGCAAGCGTTGATGCTAAAGCGATGGAAGACTTAGAATGGGTTAAACAATTCATTTTAGCTATTCGTAATATTCGCGGTGAAATGGATATTAGTCCAAGTAAACCACTTAGCGTATTACTTGCTAATGCATCAAGCGACGACGTGCGCCGTATTGAAGAAAACAAATCATTTTTAGCATCACTTGCAAAAATTGAAGAGTTTACAATGCTTGAAAATAAAGATGATGCACCAGCATGTGCCACGTCTTATGTTAGCAACCTTGAAATTATGATCCCAATGGCTGGCTTAATTGACGTAGAAGCCGAGCTTTCACGTATTAATAAGCAACTCGAAAAAGCCGAAAAAGGCCTAGCACAAGTGCAAAACAAACTCGCTAACGAAAAGTTTGTAAACAACGCACCTGAAGCAGTGCTTGCTAAAGAAAATGCAAAACTAGCTGAGTTTAGCGATGCTAAAACTAAGCTACTTGAGCAAAAAACTAAAATAGAAAGTTTATAAACTTTCATAAAATGCCTATTAACATCATTTAATAGGCATTAAAAAAGCCGCTCACTTTAATGAAGTGAGCGGCTTTTTTGTGCCCTGTGATTAACCACAAGACACTTCTACATTAAAATTTGTAGTTGTACTGAGCACCAATTAGCACTGCATGACCTTTTGATTCAAAAGACCACTCAGAACCCAGCTTATCTTCTTCAGTGAAGTTTTGTGTTTTACCACGAAGTACGCTCACACCTAAATCGACATTTGAATTTTTATCGATTGTGTAATTACCACCAAACGAGAACCAAAAACGATCAGTATCTGGAATCGAGATTGATAAGTGTGTTTGTGATACAGGCGACTCATCAAATGCAACACCTGCACGTAGTAATATGTTTTCATTCAACTGGTAGTCTGAGCCAATTGAATAACGCATTGAATCAGAAAAATCTTCTGTTTTTTCAAATGCACTAAACTTATTACCTGTTGGTGATGTTACTTGTGCTTCTAATGAATCAAAGCTGCTCCAGCCTGTCCATAATACACTGTAGTGAAGGCCTAATTTGTCATCAAGTTGGTGTGAACCAGAGAACTCAGCAATTGCTGGTAGTGTAATTTCAACAGAGCCAGGTAGTACTAACTTTCCATCTAAGCCACCAGGGATAAATGCTGAAGGAAGCTCATTAGAGTAATCGCCTTCAAAAGTAATATCTGTTTCTGTACGGTAGTTAAAACCAAAACGGCTATTTTCATCTAATTGATACATTAAGCCAATATTTAAACCGTAGCCCACATCATCACCTTCAAGATTTACAGCATCAGCTGAAGCAGGGATCGGTAATGGAGAAGCACCAAACTTACGAATAATTTTTGCTTCAGCGTAAACGGCGTTTAAGCCAACACCAAAACTAAACTGTTCACTTACTTTGTAAGCAACGCTGGCATTCATGTTAACAGTTAAAATTTCAGTTTCACCTGCAATTTGGCCTGCTGCATAATCGTTATCAAATTCAGTCGCTAGACCAAAATTAGAAAAAACACCAAAACCAACAGATACTTTATCGTTAACTGGCATCGTAAAGTAACCAGCAGGAACAATCGCACTTGGCACAATGCTATCTTCATCTAATACACTTGCTTGTAAACCGTTGTTTGTACCAGTTCCTTCAAGGCTTACATCAGGGATAACCCCAATCGCTGCAACACTGAATTGCTTGTTTTTGAATAATGTCATTAGCGCTGGGTTACGAGCAACTACAGACGCATCATCTGCAATAGAGGCTTCACCTGCATATGCGCGGCCTAGACCTGATGCATTATGTTCTGCAAGTTGGAATGCGGCAGCAAATGTATCTGCCGAAACAAATGCCAGCGATGCTGCAATTAGAGTTTTAGTAAATTTCATTGTTGTGTCCTTAACCAAACGAACTGTTTGGGTAGCTATGTGTGTTGTTATTAAGATTTAAAACTCGAGTACACTACCTTAATTTTTTGTAAAAAACCCTAGTAACACGTCACAAAACATCAAAAAACATGATTTTTAACGACATTATAACAACTTATTAAAACTCATCGGATGAGAAATGTGCTATTAGAGTATAAGCTCTAAATGTAACTAATTATCATTTAGATTGACTTGAAATCTATTGCAATTTACACTCCTTTAAAAATCGCAAAGGAAATAAAATCGTGATCATTTCACTCATTATAGGTGGCCTTATTTTTTGCGGTGTAAGTGTGTTTTGTTTTTATAAAGCAAATTACTGTGCCTGCACGCGTGCAGGTCAATGTGATAATCCGGTAAATCATTATTGGGTAGGCGCTATGTTTAGCGCATTAATTTCTCTTGCACTATGCTGCTTAGCGTTACATGTAGAATGGGGAACTTTATTGTGGTTAATACTTATGGGAAGCTGTTTCTTAGGCGCATTTATTTCAAGTAAACAATATCAATATAAGCAATGTAAAAAGACTACTCAAGCAAGTGCTCTTTTAACAAACGAGATAAGTTAATTTTATAGTCTAATGGTTTAACACTGGCTAAAATTTTAAGATCTTGAGTGTTATCACTTAAATCAATATCTTTAGGGGTAACATGATGATTATGCTTTGCATTGTAGAACAGTTTTACTTTCGGCTTAATTGGATTCGATTTATTACCCTCTAACACCAACGCCAATCGTTCATTTGTAAGCTTCACAATAGTACCCACTGGATGCACCCCTAAGCACTTAATAAAGTGCTGCACTAATTCGGCATCAAACATCTGCTTGTTAGCCAGCAGATAACGCAGAGCATTAATAGGTTCATCCCCGTCTTGATGATGTCGATCGGCAGTCATTGCATCATACACATCGACAATCGCCATAATGCGGGCAGGACGACTTAGGTTTTCAGCTTTAATAGCACGAGGATAACCAGACCCATCTAAACGCTCATGGTGATTTATTATCATATCAAGCATCAGTGGCGTTATTCCTTTAACTCCCTTAACTAAACCTAAGCTTTGCGAAACATGCTTTTTAATTACTGTAAGCTCATTTTTTGTAACTGGAGTTGGTTTTGAAAATATACCTTGAGGTAATTTAGCATGACCCAAATCATGCAATAATGCCCCCATTGCAAATTCTTGCACTAACGACTCTTCATACCCCAAATACTTTGCAAATACAGCCGTAAAAATAGCGCAGTTGATCATGTGTCGCCAGTTGTAGCTATGCTTATCTTTAATACGTGTAAGAATAGTCATAGCATTTGGATTACGAAAAACTGAGGCAACTATTTCTGTTACTATTTCATCGAGCATATTCAAGTTAAGTGTTAAACCTGAGGTTAAATCCCCATACAAAGCTTGTAGCTTTCTATTATGTTGATCGTAATTAACACTTGCCTTAGCAAACTCTTGTTTTACGGTTACGCCCGACTGTAAATTATCAGCCTCCTCTGCCTCTTTCGCCTTTTTACTTTCAACAACTTTAGGCTCTACTTTCGGCTTGTACTTAACAGGTATTGCTGCATCGCCTTTTTCAAAGTCGATAATGAGCTCTAAGACCCCTTCAGCCACCAAGCGATCAATAATAGAGCGACTTCGTACTAATCCACTTGTCTTAATTTTTATGCTATCAATCCCTTCATGTTGCTTTGCAACACTATCAACATACATGCCGGGAGTAATCTCTGATATGGGTAAGGTGATCAGCATAAAAGTGGGGGTTTCTAAATTTAAGGAATATGCACCTTAAATATCATTATTTAACCCTAAAAGTCTACTCTTTGAGTTATTCTCAATAACATATGACTAAAAAGGATTATTAATATGACGAGTATTTTAAATAAGATCTTGGAAATATAATTGGCAAGGGATACAAAGCAAATGGCGCTCTCGGTAGGGATCGAACCTACAACTCAGCCTCCGGAGGGCCACGTGATATCCATTTCACCACGAGAGCACATTTGTTGCCGCCACACCAACTCGCGATATCAGTGCTTTAGCATGCATAATGATAAAGATATCTTCCGCTAAATACTAGTGCATTTAACTTTAATGCTCATAAATCAAACTATTATAAATAAAATACTTAATAAAGAGGCAAAACCGCGCTATTTTATTATAATATTATAAAAAAACAGTAACGACTTAGTAACAAATTCACTATGATATACAACTAGGTTCTAAAATTAAGACGAGGAAGTAATTATGAGTTTAATGTCAACTGAGCAAGTTGCAGAGTTTTTGGGTGTAAAAGTAGAGCGAGTAAAACGCCTTACTCGAGAAAGTTTATTAATTGCTAAATCACAAGATGAAGACGGCGAACCGCAATTTGACGCAAACGAAGTTGCGAAATATAAAGAATTAGCAGCACGTTTTGGCGGTCTTTAAGACACCATAAGTGTTGTTATTTTATTTAGCTGCGCGCGTAACTCAACTGACTTGTTTTTTATAGCGCGCTGCTCATACCATCCTATGCACAACACTAAATACAATAACTTATAGCAATTAAGCTTATCGATAGATTGAGTGAATTTATTTTTCTTCACGGTGCAATTTTCGTAATCTGCTAATAACGCACGTTCATTCTGCTCACTTAAATTAAAACTAATGGCAAGTGATGCCAGATCGAAATATACATCGTTAGTTTTTGCGTATTCAAAATCAATTAAATACATGCCAGAAGCACTAACAATGATATTCTCTTTAACTAAATCATTATGACAAAACCCTTCATTAAACGGCATGTCAGAAATTACCTTAAGCGTCTTTTCTATTTGCGATTGATATTGTTTGTAAATCGTACTGCGTTGATAAAAAAGTAACTCTTGGGCTATATTCATTAGCGGGGTTTTAACGCAATAGGCATGAACTTGAGCTAGTTTATTAATTAAACTATGCGCAACACTCGTACGTGATTGAGCTGTATCACCTTCTATGTAATCAAACGCAGCACACTGGTTTGCCTTATCGAGCCAAAGAGGTGCAGGGCATATATTAAACTCACTTAAAAAACGCTGTGCTTCAAGCCCTATGGCTGGCCAATGGCTTTTATAACACTTTAATAAATGCCCTTGTTGCTTGGTACGTATTAAAAAATTATCATTGCTAAAGCCATTCAGCAATCGCTCACTTGAAATAACGCTTGCAGGCTCTATAAACGCACTACACATTTTTACTAACTGATGATGCTCAATCATTGATTAAAGCTGTGCTAAAGGCTTTGCTTGGCTCTGCTCATACTCTTCATACCAAGTCTTAAAGCCCCATGCAGCCATAATGGTATAGAATATAAAGAGCGCAAGTGTTGGGTAATAGCCTTTTTCATAATACAAATACATAGAAGCGGCATCAATTACAATCCAGTACAGCCAGTTTTCTAGCACTTTTTTAGCCACTAAGTAAGTAGTAACTACTGCAAAACACGTTGTAAAACTATCAAGATAGGCAAAGTCGGCATGAGTATAGTTTTGCATTATGTAGCCAATTACAATTGCGGCCACGGTTGTTGAGCTAATTAGAACAGCATGGCGATTTATCGACCATGATGTAATATTTAGATTTTCGGCTTTGCCTCTTCGCCACACAATCCAGCCAAATACAGCCATATACATATAGTAAAAATTAAGTAGCGACTCCATTAATAGCGCGCCATTCCAGTACATAATAGTATAAATAAGTGTGCTAAAAAATGCAGCTGGCCAGCACCACAGGCTTTCTTTTATTGCCAGTAGTAAATAGGCTATCGATAGCCCTACCGCAATATATTCCCAGTGCGACATTGCTGTAAAACCACTCAAGGTTTGTGTTAAAAAATCCATAGTGTGCAGTTACCGTTTAATTGTGCCATTTGTTATAAATTATTCAGGCGATAAATCGCCAGAAAGAAACTTGCATACAAAAATAGCTTTACCAAACTCTTCATACGAGCGCTTAATTTCGGTGCTAAGTACTTGCATTACTAAATCGTAATCACCAAAAACTTGAGTCGAGAGTGTATTTGTGATCACTTTTAAATCATCATATTCGTTTAATCGGTCAATAAAGCCTTTAATAAACGGAATGTAATCTTGATGGAGTGGGTATTTGCTGATCTCTACTGATAATTTCATTTTTGACTCTTTATTTTAATTACCAATTGCATTAAATTAGTGGTCTATTATAGCGATAAGAAAATAGCACAATAACAAGGCTAAAATTATGATACATAGTTGTTCTATATAAATAATTTTTAACGTCGTTAGTGAGTTATTTAATTCGCTAGAATGATCATGTTTTTAATAAAATTGGTATTATTACCGATTACAATACGTCATTCAATGCTAGAGCCGTTATTAAATACAGTGTAAAATCGCTGTAACACTCAATTGAAATGAGCTTAATATGGCACGTAGAATAACCTATAAATTTAAAAACGAACCGCGCGAAATTAATTTCGCTAAAGATAAATACCATGACATGTATGAAGCAATTGCTGCTGCCGAAGGTATTGATCTGACTAGTTACTTGAGCATGGTACAGCAAATAGAAATGACCTCAAAAGGGTCTGCTTCTGTGCGTAACTTTCGCGACCAGGAATTTGCCCGCATGGGCTTTAGCGATATTTACTTTATAAAAGAGTAAATATCGTAATACAACTAACTTAGTTAGCTGTATTAACGCTGATACTCATAGCTTACGCGCGGTGTAATATTACATAATAGCTCGTAAGGGATAGTATCAGCGCACATTGCTATTTCTTCTACCGGTAGCTCTGGGCCCCACATAGTGACTCTGTCGCCTACTTTAATATTGTGCTCATTAGCACCTATATCTACGCTAATCATGTCCATAGCTACACTTCCCACAATACCATAACGTTGCTTACCTATTATAACTGGCGTGCCCTCTTTAGCATGCCGTGGATAACCATCACCATAGCCCATAGCAACAACGGCTAACTTAGTTGGTTTATCGCTTTTCCAACGCCCACCATACCCTACTGCTTCATTGGCTGGTACATTGCGCACGGCAATTACACGCGTAGTTAAGCGCATAACTGGTTTTAATTTATGTTGTGCACCAATACTATTTGCCATTGGCGATACGCCATACAGCATAAGCCCAGGACGTACCCAATCACCATGGCCGCTTGGCCATGCAATAATACCGGCAGAGTTTGATAAACAATGCGCTTGGTCAATGCCATTCACTAAATTATCAAACGAGGTGATTTGTTGAACCGTTTTCGCATTATCAACATCATCAGCACACGAAAAGTGAGTCATTAAATTAACCGTATTTTTAGCATTAGGTGTTTTTTGAAGACGGCTATAAAATTCATCAAATTGCTCTGGCGCAATACCTAATCGATGCATACCTGTATTTACTTTTAACCAGCATGTTATTGGTGCATCAAGCTTTGCTTTTTCAAGCGCGGCTAATTGGTATTCATCGTGAATAATAGTTTGAAAGTTGTTGGCGAGCAAAATAGGTAAATCGGCTTTGTTAAAAAAGCCTTCTAGTAAAACTATTGGCTTTGTTAAGCCCCCAGCTCGCAGAGCTAACGCTTCATCTATCCGCGCCACAGCAAATGCGTCAGCATTATTTAAATGCTGCGCAATCGTTACTAAACCATGCCCGTAAGCGTTTGCTTTTAGCACCGCCATCACTTTGCTGTTAGGTGCAAAACACTTAACTTGCGCTAAATTATGCGCAAGTGCAGCTAAATTAATTTCAGCAGTGGCTAAGCGCATTAGTAATCGTCATCTACCGCTGGTCCCGCATAGTTATCAAAGCGAGAAAATTGACCTTGGAATGTTAAACGCACTTTACCAATTGGCCCATTACGTTGTTTACCTATGATAATTTCAGCAATACCTTTGTCGGTACTATCTTCGTTATAAACTTCGTCACGGTAAATAAACATAATTAAATCGGCATCTTGCTCTATTGACCCTGACTCACGTAAATCTGAGTTAATTGGGCGTTTATCGGCACGTTGCTCAAGCGTTCGGTTAAGCTGCGAAAGCGCGACAACCGGACATTTTAGCTCTTTTGCTAATGCTTTAAGTGAACGCGAAATTTCTGCAATTTCAAGCGTTCGGTTATCAGCAAGGCTTGGTACACGCATTAGCTGCAAGTAATCGACCATGATCATACTAATGCCGCCGTGGTCGCGGGCGATACGCCTTGCACGTGAACGTACATCGGTAGGTGTTAAGCCCGACGCATCATCAACATACATTTTGCCTTTTTCCATCAACAAACCCATGGTTGATGAAAGTCGCGCCCAATCGTCATCATCTAATTGACCTGTACGCACTTTAGTTTGGTTAATACGGCCAAGAGACGCTAACATCCTCATCATAATTTGTTCTGACGGCATCTCTAGCGAGTAAATTAGTACTGGTTTGTCTTGAGTCATCGCGGCATGTTCCGCAAGGTTCATCGCAAAAGTGGTTTTACCCATTGAAGGACGCGCTGCAACAATAATTAAATCGGATGGCTGTAAGCCCGTCGTCATTTTATCAAGATCGGCATACCCAGTACTGACTCCCGTAACACCATCCTGTGGAGATTGATAAAGCTCTTCTATTTTATCAACGGTTTTTTCAAGGATGTTATGAATACTTTGTGGGCCTTCCGTACTTTTTGTACGTTGTTCAGCTATTTTGAATACTTTGCTTTCAGCAAAATCAAGTAAATCGTGACTAGTACGCCCTTCTGTATTAAAACCCGCCTCTGCGATCTCGTTCGCCACGCCAATCATTTCACGTACAACAGCTCGTTCGCGTACAATGCTCGCGTAGGCGTCAATATTCGCAGCACTTGGCGTGTTTTTAGCAATTTCGGCTAAGTAAGCAAAACCACCAATGCCTGCCAATTTATTATTTTTTTCTAAACTTTCAGAAATAGTGATTAAATCGATTGGATCGCCAATCTCAGCAAGCGCCGTCATCGCCTCAAAAATTAACTTATGCGTGCGGGTATAAAAATCCTGTGATACAACAAGCTCAGCTACGCGATCAAAAGCTTGATTATCAAGCATTAAGCCACCTAAAACAGATTGTTCAGCTTCTATTGAATGGGGAGGAACTTTAAGAGTGTCGACTTGCTTATCTGGTTTGGCCATAACTTCACGGTACTAAAATTGAATGGCTCTATTCTATCGACTTGCAGGGGCTGTGCAAATAGAAAAGCAGGAAATCTTTTCCTGCTTTTTGTAATCTAGAAGGGAATAAGTGTTATTTCTTTCTAAGTTCGATTCGTCCGCTAATCGTATCCATTTCAACGTTAGCATTACCACCATTAATGCTAAATTCTAAATCGCTAGCAGGCCCATATTTAGCTTTTTGAACTTTATCACCGCTGAGCTCATTTATTATTTTGCCATTGGCATGAGCTTCAATTTCAAACTTAGCCGATACATCAGCAGGAAAGAAAAATTCCGCGTCGCCACTTACCGATTCAAAACGAACATCGCCCCCTTTTAAAAGCTCTTTAATGCGCACTTCAGCTTCACCATTTACGGTATTAATACGTAAATTTTTAATACTCGATAGAGTAAATTTTATATCACCATTTACGTTTTCAAGACGTACATCAGTTGCAATTGAGTTTGATTTAATATCGCCATTTACAGCGCTAAAACGTAATTCCCCGCTTGACTGTTTATCATTAATTTCGCCATTTACAGTTTCAAATTGAATATTACCACTGAGGTTTTGTGCGTTTACATCACCATTAACACTAGTGAGTTTAATGTTACCGGCTAAATCGCTTGCTGTTATTTCGCCATTAACTACATCGACCTCAGTGCCGTTGTGTAGCTCTTTTGCAGTGACAGATACATTCACACCTGCAAACTCAAGCGCGCTGCTTTTCGGCATAAAAATAGTCAGTTTTGAACCACCGTCATTGTTATCCCAACTTGTTGTATGCGGCATTTTTACAATAAACTGAGTTTTGTTGCCACTCGTTTTAAGCTCATACCCCTGTGCTTTATCATCAAGCACGCCTGATACTTTAAATTCGTTTTTATCCCAACCAGTTATACTTATATCACCACGTTGGTTTTCAATAAAAATAAGACCTTTATTTGGCACCTCCATTTGCTTATCTATTTTTTCACCGGCAAATGCTACAAGTGGTAATAAGCTCAATCCTAATAAAATCGCTTTCATGTTGTTCTCCTAAATATGCTGCCAATGTGGTGCATGCACTTTGTTTATTAAACTAAGTTGTTGTTGATATATTTGCGCTAACATTGTTAGTAGCGCTCGATTTTGTGGTTCATTTTCAAGCGCTTCCTTTATTGCCTGCTCTGCTTCTTCTAGTTCTTGCAATTGCGCCTGCCAATTGGTGGTTAGTGCCTCTTGGTTTTTATATTGCACAAGTAAGCTTTGCTTTTGCTGTGTAAAATAATCACTCATCACCATGACTGGCTGTGGCTCTGAGTTCATAACAAACATGTTTAGTGCTACTAACCCAGCAATCAAACATGCAGCTATTGCTGTTAGCTTTGGCCAAACTCTAGTATTTTTTTGTATAGATTTGTTATTAACAATCGCTCGCTCAACCCCCGTCCACAAGTTTTTGGGAGGCACGATATCTTTATCAAGGGCGTTTAATGACTTGTTTAAATAGTCGTTAAAATTTGGTTTATTCATTTTCATACCACTCTTGTAGTAGCTGCCTAGCTCGATGATATTGCGATTTACTTGAACCAACGGCCATGCCTAATTGTTCGGCTATTTCTTCGTGCCTATAACCTTCAATTGCAAACAACACAAATACCATACGTGCTCGCTCAGGAAGCCTTACTATTAACTTATCGAGACCATTTAAGCCTTTGCAGTCGTTAGCCGAGCGTTCATCCATACCGCTGTGCTCAATACTTACTACTTTTTGTAACCAGTTTTTTTGCTTGCGTAAATAATTAATCGCCACGTTACTGGCAACACTGTAAAGCCAAGTAGAAAACTGCGAGCGCCCGTCAAACTGCGCTATTTTGTGCCATACCTGTACAAACACTTCTTGAGCTGCATCTTCAGCATGTGCTTCATCGGCCAATAAACGCAAACATAAACCGTATACGCGTTTTATATGCAGCTCATAAATAGTAGCGTATGCCACTTGGTCACCCGACTTAACACGCTCAATGAGTGTAGTTTCGCATAAAGGCGTTTGTTCGGGTTTAACGTGTAACATCCGTGATGTCGCCTTTTAATTATTATTATTGAGTTAGTGTATTGATAAGTTAGACGTAATAACAGCTCGAAAAGGTTTAAAGGGAATGAAAAAATAATTGAAGTAAAATGAGATTTGTAGATGGTTTTATTGAACTGTGCCCTTAACTAATGAAGTTAGCCAAATTACAGACACAAAAAAGCCGTGCTAATAGCACGGCTTTTATCGCTTAATTAAAAATTAAGCTTCAGCAATTACGATTACTTTAATAGTAGCCGTTACGTCTGAGTGAACTGAAATTGATACGTCAAATTCACCAGTGTCACGGATAGTGCCTAAAGGTAAACGAACTTCTGACTTAGCAACTTCAACACCAACAGCTGAGATAGCGTCAGCGATGTCACGAGTACCGATTGAACCGAATAACTTACCTTCGTCACCAGCTTT
Organism: Pseudoalteromonas sp. S558; assembly: GCF_005886635.1. NCBI lineage: Bacteria > Pseudomonadati > Pseudomonadota > Gammaproteobacteria > Alteromonadales > Pseudoalteromonadaceae > Pseudoalteromonas > Pseudoalteromonas sp. S558. Next base: position 19,888 of record NZ_PNDU01000142.1, read on the forward strand.
AGATACTAATGTAACTTCTGCTAATGCTTCTAGTTTTTCAGCGCGTGCTTGTGCAGCAACTAACTGGTCAGCGATTTTCGCTTCAAGTTCTGCACGACGAGCGTCAAACGTTTCAATGTTAGCTTTAGTCGCAGGAACTGCCTTACCTTGTGGGAAAAGGAAGTTACGTGCGAAACCAGATTTAACTACAACCTGTTCACCTAGGCTACCTAGGTTAGCGATCTTATCTAGTAGAATAACTTGCATGTTTCTACACCTTTTAAAAACTGTTAATCCGCTGCTTACTTATGTAAGTCAGTGTATGGAAGAAGGGCTAAGTAGCGAGCACGCTTAATAGCAGTTGCTAGCTGGCGCTGAAATTTAGCGCTAGTACCTGTGATACGGCTAGGTACGATTTTGCCACTTTCTGTAACATAGTTTCTAAGAGTAGCTAGATCTTTGTAATCGATTTGTTTTACGCCTTCCGCTTTAAAGCGGCAGAACTTACGACGTCTGAAATAACGTGCCATGAGATTAATTCCTCAAATAATTCTTTCTATATGCTGAGCATGCAAAACCAATTGGCTAAGGCCGTTACGACCTTCGTGGCGATTTAAAAAACCACTCACTTGCAATGCCTGCCCAACGTGCAAATGTTGAGTCTGTTGTTGCATTTGCTTTCCACTGGCAACTACCTGAAGCCTAACGTAACTATTACGGTTAAGGTCTGCTTCGGTTTGCATTGATTTATGTTCTACAACAAAAATACAATGCGGGATGCCAGCAGGGCTTTGGCTAAACTTGGGAGTTTTACAAACTACCCCAGATATAACCAGCTGATTCATAAAAGGGCTAACCATTTATATTTACCGCCAGTTAAACGCCATGCTAGGACTCAAAACAATTAAGCAGCTGGTGCTTCTTTCTTCTCTTCTCTTGCAAGAGGAGACGCTTCAGTTACAGCAGTTTTAGTGCGGATAACTAAGTTACGAAGCACTGCATCGTTGTAGCGGAAAGTAGTTTCTAGCTCGCTGATTACTTCAGTAGGTGCTTCAACGTTCATAAGAACATAATGAGCTTTATGAAGCTTGTTAATTGGGTAAGCCAATTGACGACGGCCCCAATCTTCAAGACGGTGAATAACACCATTTGCTTCAGTGATAGAACCAGTATAACGTTCGATCATACCAGCAACTTGCTCACTCTGATCTGGGTGAACCATGAATACGATTTCGTAATGACGCATGGATATTCCTTACGGTTAATAGAGCCTTCTACCGTTTCGGCCGGTCGGTTTAAGGCAAGGAATTAATAGTTTAAAAGCCGAAATGAGCGCGCATTTTACGCTTAGTCGGATAATTAAGCAAGTAGGTTTTTAACGCTTTAATAGATAAGTTTGTAAAGGTAATTATTACAAGCTTCGCTCGCCGCGCTAGCAAGCTATACGCCTACAGTAAAAGTTAAGCACAGAGTGTAATATTTCTTGTAGACGCCGAGCTTGCTCGCGTGAAAAGCGCAGCTTTTAATGTATTAAAAATCACTTTAAAACAAAAACCCGATGTTTAAATTAAACCTCGGGTTTTATTGAAAGCGAATAACTAACAGCTTTTTTCGTTAGATTTTATCTCACTCAACTCAACCTACTTTATTTCCCTATCGCTTCTTTAGCGAACAGGTGCTTGATTGGCCCAAGGTTATCAACTAACGACAGCCCTACTCCGCGAATAAGTTTTTTAACTGGGTTTGCACCTTCAAATAACTCTTTTAGCCCTTGCATCATAGCTATGTGCTTTTGTGCATCGAGCTTACGGGTACGCTCGTAATCGCGAAGTGTGCGCGTGCTAGCAAATTCTTTATTATTACTTGTTAAAAGCTCAATTAAATAGGCCGCATCTTTTAGGCCTAGGTTCATACCAAGCCCTGCTAATGGGTGAATCGTGTGTGCAGCATCACCAATGAGTACCACTTTGCCTGAAACCCATTGCTGGGCGTAGCGCATTTTAAGTGGGAAAGCAGCGCGCTTACTTTGCACTTCACACAGGCCACATTGACCATCTATTGCAGCCATTACGGCTTTATTAAAGCTGTTATCGTCCATTGCAAGGAGTTCATCGCAATGATTTGGGCTGGTAGACCACACTATGGAATGCATGTTGGCATCGCTTAACGGTAAAAATGCCAGTGGCCCGGTTGGTAAAAATACTTGGCGTGCGGTATTTGCATGTGGCTCTTTAGTTTTTACAGTCGCCACAAGTGCATGATGGTCGTAATCTTTAAAGCTCAGCGCCATATTAAATTGTTTACGAATAGCTGAGTTTGCACCATCAGCGGCCACCAGCAGTTTTGCAATAATTGGCTCGCCGCTTTTAAGTGTTATAAATACATTAGATTCGCTTTGATGTATTTGCTGATACTGTGTATCGAACATTAACGTGGCACTACTTTGTTGTTCCAACTCTTTTATGAGCGCGTAGCGGATAATGTCGTTTTCAACAATATGACCTAAATGTTCAAGCTCAAGTTGCTCATTATTAAATGCTATTTTGCCAAAGCTGTCGGCATCACGTACATCCATATGCGTATAAGCGCACGCTCGCTGTGCGATAATTTCGGGCCATACGTTTAATTGTTCAAGCAAGGTTTGACTCGCAATGCTTAGCGCACTTACACGCAAACCATATTCGTCACAAGGTAGTGCTTGAGTTGGTGCGCCGTCGAGTACAACGACGCTTATATCGGCTTTTGCCAATCCAAGTGCTAGTGTTAGCCCTACACAGCCTCCACCTACAATACAAACCTGTGCTTGCTTCATAAACGCCTACCTTGTTTAACTTGCCCCATTAACTGTTTAGCTAATGGCGCTTTTAATGCGGGAAATAAATCCATCGAAAACAACCCAACGCTGCGCCCAAATGCAAACACTCGCGATGAGTTTGAAAAAAGCCTAACCAGTGCATCGGTTAAGGTCATTACGGTTTTAATATCATCGCGACGTTTTTGTGAGTATTCACGGGTAAACGCATAGCTGCCTAGATCGTATTGGCTATTTGCTATTAAATTACTAAGTACTTGTACGTCGCGAAGACCTAAATTAAAACCCTGCCCTGCAATAGGATGAATAGCATGTGCAGCATTACCTATTACCACAGTGCGATGAGCAATTAAGGATTCTACTTGGCCATAAACGAGCGGATAGCTTGCGCGCATGCCTACTTTTGTAAATTGCCCGCCGCGATAACCAAACGCACTTTGCAAGGCACTTAAAAAACTTTGATCACCAAGTGCCATGTGCTGTTCAATCTTTTCTTGGCACATACACCAGACTAACGAATAACGATTATTACTCATGGGCAATAACGCCATTGGGCCATTTTGCGTAAAACGCTCAAAAGCATGATTATTATGCCCATCAGCTACTTCTAGGTTGGCAATAATTGCGCCTTGCTCATAAGGCTGAGTATTAAAACCAAGCCCGAGTAAGTTACGTGTTGGTGATTGTGCCCCGTCTGCAATAACTAATAACGTTGCACTTAATTGCTCGCCGCTTTGTAGGGTGAGTGAATTGCTATGCAATGTTTGCTCAATGGCAGTTACGCTATCGGGGCAGTAAAGCGAAATGTTTGACTGCGTTAAACGCTGGTGAAGCGCTCGGCCAAATGGGTTAACTTCTACCACGTAACCAAGTGAGGGCTTAGCAAATTCGTCGCAATTAATATGCGCTTTGCCAAAGTGCCCCCGATCAGACACGCTCACTTTTTTTATTGCTGCAGTGTAAGGTGCGTTTTGCTCAAATAAATTGAGGCTTTGTAAATACTCTACCGATTGCTGAGCAAGTGCAATGCTTCTGTCGTCAAAGCTTGGATGATATTCGCCGGTTACTTGATTAGCTTCTACAACGGCAATATTTAACGCGGGATTAGTTTTAGCCACACTTAACGCGCAGCTTGCTCCCGCTAAACCACCGCCAATAACAACTACATCAAACTGCTTAGCCACAATATTCTCCGAGCTTTATACGTTTTTAGCACTTTGCATGAGTGCTTCTATATCGCTAATTTTTTTAGGCACGCTTAGGGTCAAGTTTTCATGGCCGTTTTCGGTAACTAGTAAGTTATCTTCAATACGGATACCAATGCCTTTATATTTTTGCGGTGCGTTTGAATCTTCGCTGATATAAAGCCCAGGCTCTATGGTGAGTACCATACCCTGCTCAAATGCACGCTCAACGTTATTTACTTTGTAATCGCCAACATCATGTACATCTAAACCAAGCCAATGCCCAAGGCCGTGCATGTAATATTCTTTACACGCCCCTTTTGCCATTAGCTCGTCAAAGTTGCCAGTTAAAATACCTAAATCGAGTAAACCTTGCGTCATTACTTCCATTGCTAGTTTATTAGCATGTGACAAATAACCGCCTGGTTTTACTTCACCAAAAGCAACGTCTTGTGCTTTAAGTACAACATTATAAAGCGCCGCTTGCTCTTCACTAAATTTACCATTTATAGGAAACGTACGGGTTATATCTGCTGCATAACCTTGTAACTCACAACCTGAGTCGATAAGTACTAGGTCGCCACTTTTTAGCACATCGCTATTTTGTGTGTAATGCAAAATATTAGCATTGTCGCCGCTACCAACAATCGTACCGTAAGCTGGGTGCGGTGCGCCGTTCATTGCATAATGATGATGTAGCTCAGCCTCTAGCTGAAATTCAGTCGCCCCCACATGCGAATAACGCATGGCACGCATATGTCCTCGCGCACTAATTTCGCAGCCTTCGCGCATAATTTCTATTTCGCTTGGCGATTTAAACAAACGCATTTCGTGAATAAGGCTACGTACATCTTTAATTGTATCTGGTGCTTTGTAGCCTTTTTTAGGTGCACTGCGCAGCCTGTTTAACAACGAAAATACTTTACCGTCAAAAGCCGGATACGTGCCTTGTGCATAAAATAAAATCTGTTGGCCGTTCACCAAATTCAATAATTGTTCACTTAGCTCACTTAATGCGTAAGTTTCGTCGAATAAATATTCACTTTTGGCTTTATCAAAGCCAATACGACGCCCATGCCAGATTTCAGCAAGCTTATCTTTATTAAGGCAAAATAGCGTACTGGGTGTATCGCTATTGTTACACAGTACAAGCACAGCATCGGGTTCATTAAAGCCGGTTAAGTAAAAAAAGTCGCTGTCTTGCCTAAATGCATATTCGGTATCACGGCTGCGCGTCACTTCACTGGCAGCGGGAATAATCGCAACACTGTTTTTATCCATTTGCGCAAGTAAACGCTCGCGGCGTGCTTTAAATTCTGACTTTTGTACTTCAACCATTATTAATCAACCCGTTTTACTTTTTTAAACGTTAATGAAGTGTTTTTTTAGTGCTTTGCGTGTTTTGTTCTTTACCAAGCTCTGCAAAGCAAAGTAGTGCTGATACACGTACATATTCAATCACTTCGTGCAGTGCCTGGCTGTCTTCTTCAGTTTCTTCGAAAGTGGTATCTAGACGCGTAATTTCGCTAAAGTCAGTAATCACTTCTTTAACATCGCTCGATAGCTTACCGTAGTCTTTTTGCTTTAAACCAAAACCAAGCATAAAACCTGCTACCCATGATACGAGGCCATTAGCCTGATCGATGAGTGTTTCGTCGTCACTTGGTAAAAATAAATCAAACTGAAATTCGTCATCATTAAAGCTCGCGACTACTTGCTTATAAATAGTGCCAAAAAACTGCTTTAAATCGTTACTAAACGATTCACCATCGTTAAACACATCGCTCAAAAGGCCTAAGTATTCTTTGTCGTCAATGGTTAAACCGCACGCTAGTAAACCACTAATAACGCCGTGGGCTTCAGCGGGTGATACAAATATTTCGTTTTTTTCTAAAAGTAGCTGGGCTTTTTCGTAATCTGGTAAATCGTTCATAATCGCGTCTTCGCTTTGCAAGTTAAAGCAATGCTACCACTCGATAAAAAGCAACTCCAATGAATTGTATGATCAAGCTCAAAAAGCATGCGATAAAGTAAATGATGAGTTAAAGATGCGGAAAAACTAAACGAACGATTTAATTTTTTACGTTTAGGGTTTAAGGATTGGGTTATGTCTTATATACTTAAATTGTTCCCTGGGATACTGGAGCTTGGTTAAGTCCCTGAGCCGATAAATTTTATACCAGGGTTTCTGTTCGTATACTATTGTGCAAGCTCGGCATGTACCGAGAAGCCTACGGTAAACCGCAGATTCCCGCCCTGAAACCTTCTGGTTTCAGGACTGAAACCAAGTACCGTATCTTGGGGAACACCATTATCGAAGTCCGTTTAACGCGTAAGCCCACTCTTTATATATTTACTCTTTAAATAAAGCGCTTAGTTTTGCACAGCTAAAAACAAAAAAGCTGCAGGCAATTAGCTTCCCACAGCTTTAATAGTCATTTTGTATTATTTAAACCAACCTTGAAAACGTTCCATCAGCATGTAGTTTACGGGGACTAACAATAAAGTAATAAAGGTTGCAAAAATAATCCCAAAACCTAAGCTCACCGCCATAGGGATTAAAAACTGCGCTTGTGTCGCTTTTTCAAACAATAACGGCATTAGGCCGATAAAAGTTGTTAAGCTCGTTAGCATTACAGGACGAAAACGAGATGCTCCGGCTAATTTTACAGCCTCCAATAACTCACCGCCTTCACTGCGTTTTTTATTGATAAAGTCAACGAGTACTAGGGAGTCATTCACGACGACGCCAATTAACGCAAGCATACCCAATAAGCTCATAATGGTTAAATCCATGCCCATGATCCAATGCCCAACCACAGCGCCAATCATACCAAATGGAATTACACTCATAACAATAATTGGCTGTAAGTACGATTTAAACGGAATAGCTAACAGCGCATAAATAATAAAAAATACAAATACTAATGCCCAAGCCAGTGAGCCAAATGACTCTCTTTGCTCTTTAGCTTCTCCTTCTAGCTTGTAGTCTACCCCAGGATATTGCTGCATCAGCTCATCAAGATATTGCGCTAAATCAGCCTGAAGTATAGTCATATTCGTGTTACTTTTTTCAATATCCGCTGTTACATTTAAAGTACGGTAACGATCGATTCGATTAATAGTTGAAGGACTTTGCCCTGCAGTCAGTGTTGCCACATGAGATAGTGGTACAGAGCCTCCATTAGGTGTATTTATTAGTATGTTTTGTAAATCAGCCACCGAGCGGCGTTCATCTATAGGTAGGCGCACCATTACACGTACATCATCACGTCCGCGTTGAATACGTTGTACTTGCGAGCCAAAAAACGAGTTACGTACTTGCCCAGCTACATTTACTCTATTTAAGCCCAGTGCTAGACCTTGCTGAGTAAGCTCAATTTGCAGTTCTTCTTTACCATCCGACATGCTATCGGCAATATCAAATACCGTTGGATATGTTGCTAAACGGGTTTTAATATGATCAGCCACATCTTGCAAAATAGTCAATGAGGTACCACTAAGCTGTACATCTATTGGATCTGAACTGCGACCAATTTCGGCTCTAAACGTTAAACTTTCGGCACCTGGTATTACACCGATTAAATCGCGCCATTCGCTTGCAAGTTCCCGCGAGCCAATGTCTGAATCACGCTTTTCAGCAGGGGTTATTTCAAAACGTACAGAACCAGAATTTGATACACCACCACGCCCCCCCGTTGTTGCAAGTATATTTAAAATAACACTTTCACCTGTATTTGGATCCCGGTATTTTTGTTGTAATTGCTGCGCTTTTTGCGACATATCTATTACATATTTATTGGTTACTTCAAACGGTGTACCTGTGGGTAGTGTTAAATTAACGCGCACGGTTTCACTTGGTATGCGCGGGAAAAATACAAACTTAGTCCATCCACTGGTGATCATGGTTAAAATGATAAAAAACACACCGATAAACAAACTTACTGTTGCCAGCTTATGACGCAGGGCTGTGTTTAATATAGGTTGATAGTATTTTAAAATCGCGTTTTCAAATCCATCTGCAAAACGCTGTTGAATAACATCAAACTTTGACGGCTCACCTTTTTGATGGCGCAGTTTTATGTATTTTAAATGCGCTGGTAATACAAACTTAGATTCAATTAGCGAGAATAAGAGTACCGGAATGACCACAACAGGTATTTGTGCAAACAAAGCACCACGGGCTCCTTCAATAAAGGCCAAAGGTAAAAATGCAGCGACTGTAGTTAATACACCAAAGGTTACTGGCGTTGCGACTTCTTGAGTGCCTAAAATTGCCGCTTGCTCGCCCGACTCAGCCGTTTTTAAATGGGTATAAACGTTTTCACCAGTAACTATAGCGTCATCGACCACAATTCCGAGCACTAGAATAAAGCCAAATAAGCTCATAATGTTAAGGGTAACGCCAAAAATAGGCATGGCTATAAACGCGCCCATAAAGGAAACTGGAATACCAATAAAAACCCAAAATGCAATCGCAGGGCGTAAAAATAGAGTCAGTAACGCAAGTACTAAAATACCGCCTTGTAAGGCATTGGTAGTCAGAGTAGAAATACGGCTTTTAACGAGCTCTGAATCATCATCCCAATAACTTAGCTCAAACCCTTGAGGGAGTGAACTTTGCTGCTCTTTTATGTAATTTTTAACATCGTCAGCAACCGTTATCGCGCTTTGTGGGCCAATTCTATACACGTCTATAAACGCAGCTTGCTTACCGTTAAAACGCGTTCGTACTGGTGTTTCTTCAAAATCATCATTAATTATTGCTATATCGCCTAAGCGAATAATGGTGCCATCGGCTTGGTTTTTAACAACAATATTAGCAAATTCATCTTTACGGTAGGCTTGCCCTTTAGAGCTTATAAGTACGTCGCCACCCTCTGTTTTTAAGTTACCGGCAGAAATATCAGCGCTTGAGTTAGCAACTGCACTAGATATTTGTGCAAGGCTTAAATCGTATTGACGAAGAATGTCTTGGCTTACTTCAATAGCCAACTCGTAGTCTCGTACACCGCTTAATTCAACCTGTGTTACATTAGGTAAACGCAGTATTTGATCCCGTACCTGCTCAGCATATTCACGGGTTTCTTTTTCACCATAGTCACTTGATACCGTCACTGCAATTACTTCACGTTTTCGCTCAGCAAGCGCAACTATTGGCTTTTCAGCATCTCCTGGAAAAGTATTAATTGCATCTACACGGCTTTTTATATCGGCTAAAAGCTCACGAGGATCATAACCACTCTCAACCTCTAATGTTACCGAGCCAGAGCCTTCCGAGGAGCGGCTAAATATTTGCTTAATGCCTTCTAAATCTTGTACTGCTTCTTCTATTCGAATAGTTACACCTTGCTCTACATCCTCAGGTGTTGCTCCACGTAAACTAACGCGTACGCTTATCATATCGGTTTCGAATGAAGGGAAGACCTCAAGCGGAATTTTGCTCGATAAACTAAAAAGTCCTGATAGCAACAGTGTCACTAGCAATAAGTTGGCAGCAACATGGTTTTTGGTAAACCAAGCGATCATGGCTTATCTCCTTGTTTTGCTGCACGACGTTGTTTTAGATCTTCTACACTAATACCTAACTCTTTTGCTTTTTGTTCAAGCTGCTGCGGTGATAGGCGCTTTCCTTTACCTTGTCGATTAGCTTCGTTTTTAGGTTGCTCTGCGCTTTGCTGACCTAAAATATTCACTCGAGTTCCTGAACTCACCTGTCCAAGTGGTGTAATAACAAGCTTATCACTCGCTTGTAAGCCAGTTTTTATCATCGCTTGTGTGGCATTTTGCCAAGCAAGTGTAATGTCTTTGCGCTTAAGCACGCCCTCTTCAACAATGTAAACGTATGTGCCTTGGTAAATTGTGCTGTTAGGAATAATAAGTGCGTTAGGCACTGTTTTACCTGTAATTTGTGCCTTTATATATTGCCCTATTTTTATTGGATACTGGTTACTAGCTGTTGCTTTATATGGGTCATTAATTTTAGCAACGACGTAAAGCTGCTGCGCATTTTCATCAATTGCACCTTCGGTACGCGCTAACTGCCCCTGCCAAGTTTGCTCGCCAACTAAGTCTGATGTGAATTGCACAATTGAGCCAGCTTGGTTTTTAGCACCATCGCGATATTGCTCTGGTAAATTTACAAACGAGAGATCTTTATTTTTAATCGGTAAACGAATTTCTACACTATCTATCGCGTAAATAGTGGCAAGTTGCGTGTTGTTACTAACGACCTGTCCTAAATCAACATTGCGACTTAATATACGTCCAGCGTATGGTGCTGTTACTTTAGTTCGTTCTAAATCAAGCATTGCTTTTTCAAGTGTTGCTTGCGCTGACAACACTTCAGCTTCTGCTGCGGCTAGTTGAGGCTCACGTAACACCAAGCTGCTTGCCTGTTTTTCCCCACCTAGACGCTTCCAATCGGTAATCGCTTGTTGACCGCGTGCTTTTTCTTCTAACAAACCCTGCTCTGCGGTTAATAAATTAGCTTGTGCCGATTTAACTTCAGCTTGATGATCTCTATCGTCTAGCTTTAAAAGTACGTCTCCTTTTTCAAAAAATCCACCTTCTCTAAAGTCATCACTTACATCGATTATTTGCCCTGATGCCTGAGCAACCAATAAACTTTGTGTTCGTGGCTTTACCGTACCGTAACTGTCTATCATAATTTGATAACTTTGCGGTTTAAGCTCAAGTGCCGCGACACTTATTGATGCCTTAGGAGGTGAACCAAAACGCCTTGCCTCTGGCGGATTACCCTTAATAAAAAATACAATAGAAACGGCAGCAATAATAACTGCGGCAGGAATAATAATTTTTGCTGTTTTAGTTTTCATCGTTATTGCTCTTTAGTTCACTTGAGGGCTTTGCAAAATCACCACCAAGGGCAATGTGTAAGTTAATTCTATTAGTTATTAATTGGTTTTTAATGTCGATTAAAGAGCTTTGCGCATCAAAAGAGCGTCCCTGTGCATCCAGCACTGTGGTGTAAGTTACTAAGCCACTTTGATACTGCTCAAATGATAATTGCTCTGCCGCAAGTGCATTTTCTTGTGCTTTTAGTGTGCTTGTATACTGTGCACTAAGAGATTGCTGCTGTGAAATTGCGTTCTCTACATCGCCAAACGCATCGTAAAGTGTTTGCAAATAAAGTTGCTCTTGCTTTTGAGTATTAAAACGCGCTATTTCTTCGTTGGCTTTTAAGCGCCCACCTTCAAAAATTGGTGCTGAAATACTACCAAGTAGCGACCATGCAAGGCTAGATGGAGAAAACAAGTCACTTACTCTATTAGTACTATCACTTAAGCTAGCTGTTAAGTTTAAGCTAGGAAAGCGCTGCTTGTGTGCATACGCCAAGGAGGCGTCAGTTGCTAAAAGTTCATACCAACTTGCTCGCAGTGTAGGTTTACGCGTTATAAGTTCAGAGGGTAAGCCCAATGAAATATCGGTATTAATAACCGGCAAGTCTCTGCTAGTTGTAATCACCCCTTTTGGATATTCACCTAATAAGCGTTCAAGTACCCTTGCTGAAGCCGATAAACTAGCCGTCTGAGTCGCAATTCGAGAACGTTCGTTATTAAGCTCATTGCGAGCTAAATACACATCAAGTGCTTCATTTATACCTTGGCGATAACCGGATTCAATAATATCGAGATTTTGTTGTGCATTGGCTTCTCGGCGCTTAAATAAATCAAGTAATTGCTGAGCTGTAACTACATCAAACCAACTAGTTACTACATCCGCAACTAGTTGTTGTTTAGCTTGCTCGAAACGCGCTTGTTGGGCTAAATAAGTTAGGTTAGCTTGGCGTTTTGAATCAGAAAGCTTCCCCCATAAATCCACCTCGTAGGTTAAATTTAAACCTACTGAGCTTGCGTTATTGTAACTTACAGGACGATTATTTTTACTGCGATTCGTACGAGTTGATAAATCAAGGCTGGGCCAAAGTGCAGCACCCGATACAATAAGCTGCTGCTTTTCAATTTCTACATCGTAACTCATTTGCAAAAGCTGCTGATTATTTTGAAGTGCTTTTTGTACAAATTTATCAAGCGTAGGGTTTTGTAATTGTGTAAGCCATTGCTCTTGTACTTTTAATACCGAGCTTGATGCTTTTTGTTGCCATTGCTGTGGCACATTAGTTGGCGCTTGCACGCGCTGCGCTGAGTTTAAATTACTCGCACAGCCACAGAGCAGCATCACACTCACTGCCAATAGGGTTGGCTTGCATTGCCAAATCATAATTAAACCTGAATTACTGCTATTTATGAACGTAATTCAAGCACTTTGGCAAATTTTGCTCAACCTACTTTACATAACATTACATAGCTAGCGATGAATGAACACGTAGGTAAGTTGTACGGTAAAAATGAGTAAATGATCAGCAGTTTTTAACTAGAAATAAAACATCAATCGATGAAGGGTTTAAAAGAGAGCTAGATATATGTCTCGTCCTGAAAACGCGAGGACTTCTAACTTTGAAATCAAAAACAAAAAAGCCCCGCATTATGCGAGGCTTTTAAATAAATGGTGCCGACTAACCGAGTCGAACGGGTAACTTATACAGCTTACTGATCACAAGTCAGCTGCTTTACTATCAACCATAGGCTTTTAATTCTAAAATTTAAAACAAAAAAGCCCCGCAATACGCGAGGCTTTTAAATAAATGGTGCCGACTAACCG
>NZ_PNDU01000143.1:0-2202 GCF_005886635.1 Pseudoalteromonas sp. S558
GGTTAAGATATTTACTAATATATTGAATCATAATGATATTTAAATTTATTTTTCTCTAGCCAGAGATTTTCAGTGAAAACAAGGCGAATTTACGCGTCAATAGCTGGCCTATTGCAAGTAAATTCAACGCAGTTAGCGCTGAAAATAGCTGCTCGAGATAGATTTATTATCCAGAGTTCAGGTTACTTAACCCAACTTAAATTAGCTATTTAAAGCTCTTTTTCTACCTCATCAAATAATATTGTTATATCTTCTGCAGGCTCACTTGTTACTAAACTTACAGCGACAATAGCAATACTCGATAAAATAAAGCCAGGTACTATTTCATACATAAAGCTACTTAAGCTCTTGCCATCAATAGTAAATGGACCGTAGATCCAAATAAGTACTGTAAATGCACCCACCAGCATACCGGCTAAAGCACCAGCAAAGTTCATACGTTTCCAATAAAGACTAAACAACACCAATGGACCAAATGCAGCTCCAAACCCTGCCCATGCATTACTAACCAAGTCTAAAATAGAGCTATCTCGATCATAGGCTAAGTAAATAGCAAACAATGCCACAATAGCCACACTGATCCGGCCAACGGTTACCAATTCAAAATCACTAGCATCTTTACGTAAAAATGTTTTATATAAATCTTCTGTCAAAGAGCTTGAACTAACTAATAGCTGTGAAGAAATTGTACTCATAATAGCCGCTAAAATTGCAGCTAATAAAAAGCCAGCAATCAAAGGGTGAAATAGTAGCTCTGAAAGAATTAAGAAAATAGTTTCAGGGTCTTTCACTACAATGTTATTTTCATAAGTATATGCGGCACCAAATATACCTGTAGCAACAGCACCAACGGCGGCAACAATCATCCATGTCATACCAATACGACGAGCCGTTGGCATGTCTTTAACACTGCGTACTGACATAAAACGGACAATAATATGAGGTTGTCCAAAATAACCTAATCCCCATGCCATTGCTGAAATAATACCTAGTGTTGAGCCTGCACCAATCCAACTAAGCATATCTGGGTTAACACTGTTTAGGGTCGATTCTAGTGGTTGTTCTAGCAATGAGTAGGCAACAGTAGGCACTAAGATAAGCGCAATAAACATGATACAGCCTTGCACAAAATCAGTTAGACTCACAGCTAAAAATCCACCAAACAAAGTATACAAAACAACAACACCCGTGGTGACGTATAAACCCATTTCATAGCTTAGGCCAAATGAGCTTTCAAATAACTTACCGCCAGCAACAACTCCCGAAGAAGTATAAAGTGTGAAGAACACAATAATCACAACAGCAGAAACAACACGTAATAAGTTTGATTTATCATTAAAGCGATTAGAAAAGTAATCTGGAATGGTAATCGAGTCATTTGCTTTTTCGGTATAAACTCTTAGTCGAGGGGCGACCAAAAAGTAGTTTAACCAAGCACCTGCAATTAAGCCAATTGCTATCCACGTACTACTAAACCCAGTTACGAACATTGCACCAGGTAGGCCCATTAATATCCAACCACTCATGTCTGAAGCACCAGCTGAAAGCGCAGCTACGCTTGGTGATAAATTCCTGCCTCCTAGCATATAGCCGGAAACATCGCTCGTAGATTGTTTATATGCATATAGTCCTATACCCAACATTACAACAAAGTATAACGTCAGTGAAATAATCATTCCTGTTTCCAAATTAGCCTCCGCACAATTATTAATAACAGGCTTTTGATCCGAATATTGACTCTTAATATTTTATAATAAAGACAGTATTAGGATAAAAGCTATTCGTAATGACTATAACATGCCTAATACGCAAATCTCCAACTTGTTGCCTTTTCTGATTTAAAAACATTCACGTTGTACGCTTTTAAATCAAACTATTAGATCCCGTTAATTTTTTGAAAAGCATATTGCAGAGTTACAACTTTTATAAAATAAAGAGCAATGTATAACGCGCAGCAAAAACGCTTCAAGGAGTGATAAACGTGTTTAACCACAGGGTGTGATAGATAAAATGCAAACATAACGCTTAAGCTTGACTACACCTCATTCAACACATGAATTTATAAACTTCGCTTTTTAAATTGAAAATAATTTTAAAGCCCAATTTATCCTAATAATTCACTTGGTTTATAAGTATAATTTACTAGGGCGTGTTGACCTTTCGTGATTGATTTTGCAGCAGTATGTTTGGTATTTAGGCAAG
>NZ_PNDU01000144.1:0-642 GCF_005886635.1 Pseudoalteromonas sp. S558
GAAATAAAGAGTTAATCGTCCCTAGATCGAGCTCAAAGGGCAGCGCATGTTTGGCATTTACACTACGTTATCGCCTATTTATGGGGAATAACCACACTACATAGGCTCTGTCTTGTCTAAATACCAAACATTCTGCTGCAAAATCAATCACGAAAAGTCAGCACGCCCCAAAAAACCAGCGTAATGCTGGTTTTTGTTTTTAGGGCATTATGGAGATAAATTATTTAAAAAAATCATCTTCATTTTTAGCCATCATGGCTTCAATATCTTCAATCATGTCTTGGCTAAATTCATCTGCGGAGGTGATTGGCGCAGAAATTTTATTATTTTCAAACGACCACTCACCGAGATCAATAAGCTGGCAGCGCTTTGAGCAAAACGGGCGAAATGGACTTTGCTCTGACCATTCAACTTTAGTTTTACAGGTTGGGCAGTTTACAACAGTAGGCATAAATTACTCTCTACAAATTTTTGGTGCATATTACATTACTTAACCTGAACTCTGGATAATAAATCTATCTCAAACAGCTATTTTCAGCGCTAACTACGTTGAATTTACTTACAATAGGCCCGCTATTGACGCGTAAATTCGCTTTGTTTTCATTGAAAATCTCTGGCTAGAGAATAATAAATTTAAATATC
>NZ_PNDU01000145.1:0-10960 GCF_005886635.1 Pseudoalteromonas sp. S558
GAGGTTTGTAACCTAGTGGGCTAAGTAAAAACCGAGCAACAAAGAGTTAATCGTCCCTAGAAAGAACCCAAAGGGCAGCGCATGTTTGGCATTTATGCTGCGTTATCGCCTATTTATGGGGGATACCACACTACATAGGCTCTGCCTTGTCCAAATACCAAACAGTCTGCTGCAAAATCAATCACGAAAGGTCAACACGCCCTCGTCCGGGCGCAGTTTATATTTACTGCCGAGTATTTGAAAGAAAATAATACTAAATCACTGAAAAAATATAACAAAATTCACCCATACTCATAACATAGTTAGCAATATAAAAACCTAATTAAAACAAAAGGATTGTTTTTTATACTTTCTAAGTTTCTTTTTCTATTTGTTATATAAATAAAATAGTGACTAATTCCTTCCTTTGCCCCTTTACTCTCTTTAAGGACAAACAAAATACATGCTATAATCGCGGCCTTTCCAAGTTAACAGCAATCTGTATAAGCGAAATTATTCATGAGCGAAAATAGTCACATTAAAGTCATTGTTGGCATGTCCGGCGGTGTTGATTCTTCTGTATCTGCATATTTATTACAACAACAGGGCTACCAAGTAGAAGGCCTGTTTATGAAGAACTGGGAAGAAGACGACAATGATGAATACTGTGCTGCCGCTGATGATTTAAAAGATGCACAAGCCGTATGCGATAAATTAGGCATTGAGCTTCACACTGTTAACTTTGCAGCAGAATACTGGGACAACGTATTTGAGTACTTTTTAGCAGAGTACAAAGCAGGTCGTACACCTAACCCAGATATAATGTGTAATAAAGAAATTAAATTTAAAGCCTTTTTAGAATTTGCGGCTCAAGCACTTGGCGCTGACTATATTGCAACCGGTCACTATGTTCGCCGTGAGCTTCGCGATGACAAATACGTTATGTGTCGCGGGCTTGATAATAATAAAGATCAAAGCTACTTCTTATATACCCTAAGCCATGAACATATCGGCCAAACGTTATTCCCTGTAGGCGATATAGAAAAACCAGAAGTGCGCCGCATAGCTGAAGAGCAAGACTTAATCACTCACGATAAAAAAGACAGCACAGGTATCTGCTTTATTGGTGAGCGTAAATTTAAAGACTTTTTACAAAAGTTCTTACCAGCACAACCTGGCGTTATCGAAGACACAGACGGTAATAACGTAGGCGAACACGAAGGCTTAATGTACCACACACTTGGACAACGCAAAGGCTTGTTAATTGGTGGTATGAAAGAAGGTTCTGGTGAGCCTTGGTACGTAGTAGATAAAGACCTTGAGCGAAATGTACTTATTGTTGGCCAAGGTAAAGATCACCCTCGCCTATACAGCAACGGCCTTAACGCAAATCAATTACATTGGGTCGACCGCGTTGGTCCTAAAGGTACTACTCGCTGTACTGTTAAAACACGTTACCGCCAAGAAGATTTAAGCTGTACATTGCTTGTCGGCGAAGACGGCATGGCACGCGTATTATTCGACGAGCCACAAAAAGCAGTGACGCCTGGTCAATCTGCCGTATTTTATGCAGAAGATGTGTGTTTAGGCGGTGGTATTATTGATTCGGTGATTAAGTAATGAATGAACACCAAGTCATGGCGCTTGCCGCCATGTGCCAAGTAGCTAAACAAGTTCAAAAAATTGCCCAGTACGGCAGCAATAACGAACATGATTTAGAAATCTTGCTTACAAGTATTATTCAAACATCTCCGGCATCACCAGAGGACGTTTACCAAGGTACTGACAACTTACGTGATGGCTATAAAACATTAATGGCGCAGCTAACTGCTGGCGCTCAAAAAGATGTTGAAATAGTGAAGTACGTAGGTGGCTTAATGCAGCTTGAGCGTGCACTAAGCGCAAACGACAAAAGCTTAAACGAATTAGGCAAACGAATTGATGATATTCATCGTCGTTTAGACCACTTTGCTATTACCGATGAGAGCGTTGTTGCCGGTTTAGCAGATATATACTCGTCGGTGCTGAGCCCCCTTGGGCACCGAATACAGGTTTATGGTAAACCCGAGTTATTAAAACAGCAGCTCACTCAAAATAAAATCCGTGCGTTATTATTAGCCGGCATTAGAAGTGCAGTATTATGGCGACAAATGGGCGGTAAACGCCGTCACTTTTTCTTTGCAAAAAGAAAAATACTCGCCATTGCTAAAACAAAAATTTAACTATCGTTCAAACTAAAATTTAGGAGTTATTATGGAGCTTTCAGCGTTAACGGCTATCTCTCCAGTGGATGGTCGCTACGGCAGCAAAACCACTGAACTACGCAGTATTTTCAGCGAATTTGGCTTAATCAAATACCGCGTAATTGTTGAAGTGCGTTGGTTGCAAGCGTTAGCTGCAGCAAGCGATATTAAAGAAGTACCTGCATTTAGCGAACAAGCTAATGCACTACTAAACGCCATTGTAGATAACTTCAGTGAAGCTGATGCACAGCGCGTTAAAGATATTGAACGCACGACAAATCACGATGTTAAAGCGGTTGAATACCTACTAAAAGAAAAAGTAGCCGATAACAGTGAACTTCATGCAATCAACGAATTTATTCACTTTGCTTGTACCTCAGAAGATATTAATAACCTATCTCATGGTTTAATGCTTAGCGAAGCGCGCAACAATGTTTTACTTCCTTATTGCGATGAACTTTTAAGCGCAATTAAAGAAAAAGCGATTGAGTACAAATCTATCCCAATGATGACTCGTACGCACGGACAACCTGCTACACCATCTACTATGGGTAAAGAGTTTGCTAACGTATACATGCGTTTAAAACGTCAACGCGGGCAAATTGCTCAAGTAGAAATGCTAGGTAAAGTTAACGGTGCTGTTGGTAACTACAACGCTCACCTTAGCGCATACCCAGATTACGACTGGCATACACACGCTGATAAATTTGTATCAAGCTTAGGTTTAACACTAAACCCATTTACGACACAAATTGAACCGCATGACTATATTGCAGAGTTGTTTGACGCAATTGCACGTTTTAACACTATATTGCTCGATTTTGACCGTGACATGTGGGGTTACATTGCCCTTAATCACTTTAAGCAAAAAACAATTGCTGGCGAAATTGGCTCATCAACAATGCCGCATAAAGTTAATCCGATTGATTTTGAAAACTCAGAAGGTAACTTAGGCTTAGCAAATGCTATTTTTGCTCACCTTGCACAAAAGCTCCCGGTTTCTCGCTGGCAGCGTGACCTTACTGATTCAACCGTATTACGTAACCTAGGCGTAGGTATGGGTTATGCAATTATTGCATACCAATCAACACTTAAAGGCGTAAGCAAGCTAGAAGTGAACGAACAGCGTTTAGCTGACGAGCTTGATCAAAACTGGGAATTACTCGCAGAGCCAATTCAAACAGTTATGCGTAAATACGGCATTGAAAAGCCGTACGAAAAACTTAAAGATTTAACGCGCGGTAAACGAGTTAACAAAGAAATAATGGCTGACTTCATCGATGGTTTAGACCTTCCTGAAGATGCAAAAATAGCAATGAAAAAATTAACACCGGCTAACTATATTGGTCGTGCTGTTGAGTTTATTGATGATTTAGTTTAATAGCTAATCAGTATAAAAAAGCGAAAGGTTTTCTTTCGCTTTTTTGATCCTATCGTTTAGCCCTCTAAAAAACGCACAACACTAAATGGAGTCAAATCCAAGCTAGTTGGCTGACCTTTCACTAGTTCAGTTATTAATTTTCCAGTAATAGCCGAAGTTAAAATACCCGTTCTAAAATGTCCACATGCATTTAAATACCCTTCAATTCCAGGCACTTCACCTAAAATGGGTAGCTCATCTGGCGTACCAGGGCGTAACCCTGCCCAACAACGTTTAATATTACTTTCTTTTAAGATAGGTAAACATTTCATTGCTCCTTGTGAAAGCTCCGTTATCTTATCTAGTGTATTCGTCGTATCAAACCCCTTCTCTTCGGTCGTTGAACCGATCAATATCTCGCCATTGTCTTTTTGCGCAATATAACAATCACTGGTACTGATACAGCCATTAAGAATCTTAGGCATACGTTCAGACAACACAATTTGTCCTTTAACAGGATAAACAGGCATATTGTATCCAGTGGCTTTATGAAATAATTCATCAGCCCAAGCACCAGCTGCATTGATCAAAGTATCACATTGAAAACTACCCAATGTTGTTTCAACTCCCATAACTCGACTTCCTTCTCGAATCACAGATGTTACTTCTGTATTGAGTACTAGCTCAACACCGTTTTGACGTGCGCTTTCCGTATATGCATCAACCAAGCGGTAAGGATTTACTTGATGATCACAAATAAAATCGATGGCACCAATAGCATCAGGTGTTATATAAGGCTCTTCTTCTTTTAACTGTTCAGCATCTAACCACCTAATTTGATCTGCCAGATGAGGAATACCGCTGGTGATCTGATCAGCATAAATTCTGTCATCTTCGTTATACATGATAAATTTCAAGCCTGTGCGTTCAAATTTAAAATCAACGCCATGACGATCTAACATTTCTTGATGCAGAGCGGGATACATATCATTTGATGTTAATGCAAACTCAAAAAAACAATCAGGTAACTGATGAGGTCGCATGACAGGAATTTCTTTACCATTAGCTTCACTTTGCAACTTAGATAACGTTTTAAAGAATATAACGCCGCATCCAAGTCCAACTGACTCACCAATTGCCCATAGGCCACCAGCAGATGCTCGCGAAGCATTGCCGGGTTTCTTAATATCAATCAAAGCAATTTTTAAATCTGTATCTCGGCTTAAAAAATAAGCGCATGCAGCACCAATAACGCCGCCACCGGCAATTACAATATCAAATTTTTTCATATGTGTTCTTCCAACATAGCAAAAGGAATTGGATCAAGTGGAAAGCGAGGTTTTATCACGCCAACATTTTCTGTATAGCCAGCTTGGTGTAGCCTATCTATTGCATAACTAGAGCAGGTTTTACCTTGGCAATCTCCCATACCAATCCGAGTCCGCATCTTCAAACTTGTTATATCTTTTACTCCTTGAGCAATAGCAATATCAATTTGTCCACGTGTAGTTTGTTCACAACGACAAACAATAGTGTCAACCTCAGCTAAATCCATCAAGCCAACTTGCCTTGTTGAGAAACGATCAAATCCATATCGAAAACGTTTGATGCGATCTAGCTTTTTAATTATTTTACTTGCTAGTTGAGTCGCTTGTTCAGCTGTTAACTTACCACGATTTTGTGCAATCCGGATCGCAGCAATTTGACCTTCACAAATAGCCGCATCAGCGCCAAGTAAACCACTGCTATCCCCTGCGACATACACGTTATTAATGTTACTGTGCTGCCACTTATCTAGCTCGGGAACATTGCCACTAACATTACTGTAGCTATGCTCAACACCCAGTAACATAGCTAACTGGCTACGCGCTACAAAACCATAGCCAACGCCAATAGAATCAACATCAATAGTTTTAGATTTGTGGGTATCTGCTTGCCATTGTTCATTATAAGGAGCAACAATAAGTTGATTTAATTTTTGCTTCCCTTTCGCCTTAACCACACCCCACCCATAATGAAATGGTATATTTTGTTTTTTCAAATAACCCATCATACTCAAACCTGATAGCGTCAGCTTTGGTTTGTTTAATAGAGCAACGGCTTCTTTAGCCAGTTTACTAAATTGACTGGCCTCATAAACACCAACCACCTCAACACCTGATTTATGTAACTGACAAGCAACAAGCGGTAGTAAAGGTCCAGTACCAACAAGTGCCATACGACTACCAGGTTTTACTAAACCACTTTTAATTTGTAATTGTACGCCTCCCATCAACATCACGCCTGGCAACTCCCAACCTCCAAAAGGGATACTTCTTTCATGGCAACCCGTTGCTAATATCAGCTCTTGATAAGCAATAATATCGAGTGCATCATCCTTATTTAACAATAACTTACTGTTAGCTTCAGGCCCTAATACTCGCGTGTCTAATTTTAATTTAATATTAGCATGCTGACTTTCATAACGCGTTTGTAAAGCCGACATAGCTCTTTTTAAATTATCATCTAGATGGGGTAAAGAAAGTGTATTACGTAAAGGACCACGATAGATAACCCCTCCTATTTTTGAAGCCTCTTCGATTATCTCACTTTTAATGCCAAATTTTCCTAATTGAGCAGCCGCAGCGGTACCTGCAGGACCGCCGCCAACAATAACAACTGGGTATGATGAATTACTCATTTTATCCCCTCCTCTAAAAATCGATTTGTTAATGTTTCAACTACCATATTAGGCTGTACTATTGTCTGACATGCTCTTTTCTTAAAGCGTTGATTAACTTTAACATGACAGCAATGACATACTCCCATACCACAATAAGCACCAGATATAACTCGATGATCATTGGCCATTAATTCGGTGTGTTCTGTTGCTAGCAGCACTGATAAAATAGTTTCACCGCCACTCACTTCAACCGCTTTTTGATTAACTATAATTTCAAAAGAAGGGGTTGTAATTGGTGTAATATCCTTTGTCCGTTTTAAGCATTCCATAATTTGCCTTGATATAATTAATGTGTGGATTAAATTACTTGGGGTGTGCAGGGTAAATATAAATAAAGTGAGTAACAAATATAAATAACAAATACTTAACTTTTGTGAACATTTATTGATCTAGATCTAGATTTTAAATTCTCTCCAGTAATATTTAATCAAAAGCATAATACCGTTGGATAATTTTTGTGATTAAATGATTGAACTATGGTAACTCTGGTTTTAAGCTGAATAGCTTTGTTTTATTTGATATATTAGTGCGAATATAGCGTGACTAAGTTAAATTTAACTTTCTCTTATTTAAACGTACCACTTTTTTTTGAGTAAAAAGTATGTATCAATTAGTAATTAACAACTTATCTGAACAAGAATTTCTGAATGATTTTTGGCAAAAAAAGCCACTTTTAATCAAACAAGGGTTTAGTCATTTTCAAGACCCGCTTGATGCTAATGAACTTGCCGGTTTAGCTATGGAAGAAAGTATAGAATCACGTATTATCACAAATAATAAAAATGACTGGCAAACGCATCAAGGTCCATTTGAAGACTTTGAACAACTAACAGACACACATTCAACTTTACTTGTACAAGCGGTTGATCACTGGCATCCAGATGCTGCACAACTGCTCGAACCATTTAGGTTTATTCCTAATTGGCGCATCGATGATTTAATGATCAGCTATTCAACACCTAGCGGTGGCGTTGGTCCGCATTTAGATCAGTACGATGTCTTTATTATTCAAGGTGAAGGTAAGCGCCATTGGCGCGTAGGTTTACCCGATCCTACACTTAAGCAGTTCGCTCAAAACAAAAAGCTACTGCAAGTAGAAGCTTTTGAAGCGGTCATTGACTGCATTTTAGAGCCTGGCGACATTTTATATATTCCACCAGGCTGCCCTCACGAAGGTTACGCAGTAGAAAATGCCTTAAATTATTCAGTTGGTTTTAGAGCGCCTAATCAACAAGATTTACTTTCAAGTTTTGCCGATCATATTATTGATACCGAAAGCGGCCAAAAACGCTATACCGATCACAATCTAGCACTGAGGAAGTCAAAAGGTGAACTTACAAACCTTGAGGTTGATAAAGTTAAAACGCTCATGGCTTCACTGCTAGAAAACGATGAGTTATTTAAACAATGGTTGGGCTCAACACTTAGCCAACCTAGACATGAAATGGATTTAGCGCCGATAGAGCCACCATTTACATCAGAGCAAATAAGCGATGATTTAAGTGATGAAGAAGCTGTGTTTGAGCGCTTAGGTGGCACGCGTGCTATTTATCAACTATTAGATGATGAATTACTACTAAGCGTCAATGGTGAAAATTACGCCATGTCATTAACTGACTTAGCAGCGGTAGAACTACTTACCGATAACACTGAGTTTAAAAGTTCAGCATTAAATTTAATAAAGCCAAGCCTAGTTTTTATGCAAACATTTACTATACTGGTTAATGAGGGAATTTGGTTTAATATCGAACAGGGTTAATTGCTCTAATAGGAGTTTGCTATGGGCTATCAAGTTAACGAAGTAGATTGGAACATACATAAGAATTTGTTACAGCATATAAGGGAACGCGTTTTTGTGTACGAGTTACATATCCCCAAAAAAGTAGAATTCGATAGCCTAGACCAAATTGCTCAACATGTACTTGTGACCGACGAATATGACAGAGGTATAGCAACTGGAAGATTATGTAGCGATGGTCTTATTAGCCGTATAGCTGTACTTCCTGGGCACCGTAACCGAGATGTATACCAGTCGCTTCTAAATTTTATTGTTAAAATTGCTGAGCACCAAAATATACATACTATTTGTATTAATTGCATTTTAAACGAGGTACCACTTTTTAACCAAAATGGTTTTATAAAGCAAGGTAATGTATTTATGGAAGCAGGTATACCGAGGCTGAGAATGCAATGCGATGTATCAAATTTTGTAACTAAACCATTTACACTAGTTCATTAAAAGGCAATTTAATTGCCTTTTAATGAACTACTCAGAGGCGTACGGATAGAAAGTAGGTGTTTAAAATATATTTATTATCTAACTTTACGATGACTTTTGCTCATTAGCCCAAAGCTGCTCTTTTTCGTATATCTCATATAAACCATGTGCACGGTTTATCAGTAGATTAGCAAAATCAATTTGCGTTTTATCGCGTGTGCCGACACTCATTATTTGGTCTGCTTTTAATTGCCATTGCATTGAAAAATAACGCATAGCATCTCGCGCATTATTTGCAACACTCACTTCAGCATGATCTGTTGGTAAACGCCCTGTAACTACCCAATATGCTTTACCGTTTTGTGCTTTAAACTTCCACAATGCGCACAAAGGGGCTAAGAAGCGACTATCTTTATCAACTACAGACTTCGGCATAATGCCTTTTTCTGCTAAATGCTTTTGCGCGCTTTGAAAACATTCACGTTGCCAAACCACACGTTGTTGATCTGTAAAAGCTTGCTCTTCATTTGTTAACTGTTTTCTTTCTTGTTGTTGCATTTTTAATAACCTTAACTTCTTTTTTTATACTCTAAGGGCTTAGCATTTAAGGTGCAAGCATAAAAAACGCAATTTGCACCACTGAACCTACTGTTTGCTGCATTTTCAACCAAGCTACAATTTTATATTGTGATCAAACGAGCCTACATCACCGGGAAACACCACTGGCGACTCAATCCCTTGTTTATTTACAGACGCAACTCCAAAGTAATAATTATCAATCACTACGTTTTTAAGTGTGTACTGTGAAACCTTGCCAACATATTTACTAAACTGCCATTGCGGCTCGCTGGTATAACGCCAATAAATTTTATAACCGGCAATATTTTCATCACTGGTTTCTTGCCAAGAAAATGACGTATTCGCTGTCACGGCTCCCTTTATTTCAACCTCTTTTGGCGGTGCAGGTGCCCATGCCATTGAGGCCATAGCAACGGCATTGAGTGATGTTAACTTTGCGGTGTAATCAAAATCAACGCCTTCAATTGTATCCCCATACTCAACCCCATCTTCAGTTCGCAAATCTTGATGCTGACGGTCGTAGTGTTCGTTAGTTTCCATAATACGCACCGCCGCAAACCCTGCATCGTTAAATGGACGATGATGCCCACCACGGCCAAATCTATCTAATCGATAAACGAGTATCGTGTTTAAATTTGGGATGTATTTATCGGCAATAGTATCTATGTAGCGCGCTAAATTACGACTCGCAGAATCAACTTCCCCCCCCGTAAAACGGCGAGTGTTAGCTTGCTTTTTAGTTTCTACAACACGTGTTCCTTCAGAGAATATACGGGCCGTCGTGTTATCGGTTACGCCATTAATACCGGTAATATTACCAATCATATCGTTGTTTAAAACACCATGTACTTGCCAGTTATGCTTTTGCGCATAAGCCGTTAATATTTTACCGCCAAACAAACCTTGCTCTTCGCCCGAAAGTGCTGCGTAAACTACCGAACCATTAAATTTGTACTTACTTAAAACACGAGCCGCTTCTATAACGCCCGCTACACCAGAAGCGTTATCGTTAGCACCAGGCGAGTCACTGGTAAAATCCATAACGTTACTAACACGTGAATCTATGTCTCCCGACATCATCACCATACGGTTTGGCTCGCTAATACCGCGTTGAATAGCGACTATGTTTACAACTTCAACAGGATTCGGAATGCGTTTTTCACCCGAAATAGTATCTTTTACTTCAATAACTTCAAGACAACCGCCACATTGTGCTGATATTTTTTCAAATTCTTTTTTTATCCAACGTCTAGCCGCACCAATACCTCGAGTATCAGATTTAGTATCTGAAAGTGTATGACGAGTACCAAAATTCACCAGTGTTTGAATATCATGACCAATGCGACTAGCAGATACATTGTTTGCTATATCATGAAGCTTTTGTTGATCCTCAAATTTAAGCTCTGACGCATTTACCATCAGACTAAAAGAACATACAACAGCTAACGTGCTGTGCTGCAAAATTTTACTCGTAATTTTAATACCTGTGCTAAGCATAAATATGACTCCGAATTATTTGAGCATACACCATCACTCAAGCACGTTTGTACTTCAATACATTTGAGATAAATGTGAACATAGCTACGCTAAGGTGCAAAATTGAGAGTATCTAAATATTTTTAGTACACTAAAAAATGATAAAGTGATGCTGATGTAGTCACTGAGGATATGATCAAGGTAACCTGAACTTAGGATAAGAAATCTATCTCGATCAGCCATTTTCAGCGCTAACTGCGTTGAATTTACTTGCAATAGGCCCGCTATTGACGCGTAAATTCGCCTTGTTTTCACTGAAAATCTCTGACTAGAGAAAATAAATTTAAATATAAACACGAAT
This sequence comes from Pseudoalteromonas sp. S558, assembly GCF_005886635.1. Taxonomy (NCBI): domain Bacteria; kingdom Pseudomonadati; phylum Pseudomonadota; class Gammaproteobacteria; order Alteromonadales; family Pseudoalteromonadaceae; genus Pseudoalteromonas; species Pseudoalteromonas sp. S558. Next base: position 10,939 of record NZ_PNDU01000145.1, read on the forward strand.
AAAAACGTGATAAAACCTCCAT
>NZ_PNDU01000146.1:0-4480 GCF_005886635.1 Pseudoalteromonas sp. S558
GGACCCGCATGATGGGTGGTGTGGGGGCTGGAGGTTAGAGACCTCCGGCTACCCGATTATGAGTGTACTACACAGCCCTCTACACTCCTTTGATTCAAGGTGAATTCAGCATTAAAATGTTCATTTAAAGCCACTTGAATATCCTCAATAGTTACGTTGCTTTTTAGGTATGTAAATCCATGCAAACTCAACGAACCAGACACATCATTCTTTATAGAGAATAATCCTTCTATTAAATCAACTGCTTCTAGACTCTGCCAGCAAAAAGGAACGACACCAGAGTGAACAAATGTATTAGTCCATGTATTTATTGCTTTCAATAAGTCTATACATACAGGAAACTCTATAAAGTTAGGATTGTTAGCAAAAAAAGCTAGTAGATAATTTATTGGAACAAACTTAAACCCTCCACCAACTTTCTCGACCTTTTCCAAGCCAATCATATTTTTTAACTTAATTTCGATAGATTGACGTATTAAAGTTGGCATTGTAGAAAAGTTAAAGTTTCTACAAGTCGTTTCAGCTATGTGTTTGTGGGTAAAGTATGAAAACTTCGCATGTAGAAAGAATTGATGACTTGATAGATAGTTATCACGGCTAACTTGATTGTCTAAGGCCAAACGGCCACCTGAAATTTGATCAAGTAATGAAATGTCAGAAATTAATTCTTTGGTAAGTAGCACCAGATCGTTTTCAGTTAGAATATTTTGATAATATTCATTGAACTTAGACTCTCCGTTAGTAACTTTCTCAATTTGATTGCAAGCTGACTTACATTGCGCTTCAAACCAGTCTTCGTTTATATCACTACTGTACAGATGAGAAAGGTATTGTCCTGTATTTTTATTTTTTAAGTAATTTTCCAACTTAACCTTTAAGCCAATAAGATTTGACTTATTGTGCTCTAGATTACGCATTGCAATTTTATCCACTTCTTCTGAAATATTCACATGTGTTCCTTACACTCATAACAGCTTATTGAACACCATTTTGGTGGTTTATAACACACCAAAACGGCGTGTATTACATACCCTGATAATTTCACCAATAATTACCTTTGTAAACAAGTAATTAAAATAGCTAGGAATTAAGCTTGTTATTTTGCACCAAAGCGGCGGTTAATAATGTTATTGGACAAAATTAGGTTCCTACTCAAAAAAGCGGGAATAAATTTAACTTTTTCAGTGTCCGGTTTTCGCTCAAAGCAGCCTATAGTTACTCTATTTTATCTTTAAACTCACACAAGTCTTCAATAATACAACTGCCGCATTTTGGTTTGCGTGCTACGCAGGTGTAACGCCCGTGTAGAATCAGCCAGTGATGTACATCGACTTTAAATTCAGCTGGTACAACCTTTAAAAGTTTTTTCTCAACCTCGACTACGTTTTTGCCCATCGCAAATTTGGTACGGTTAGATACGCGGTCAATGTGCGTGTCTACCGCGATGGTAGGCCAGCCAAAGGCGGTATTGAGTACAACATTAGCTGTTTTACGGCCAACGCCTGGAAGGGCTTCTAGGGCTTCACGATTTTCTGGCACTATGCTGTTATGTTCATCAACCAATATTTGGCACATTTTATACACGTTGGCCGCTTTTGAATTAAATAAACCGATTGTTTTTATATAATCACGCAGTGTGTCGTGGCCTATATCTAAAATGGCTTGTGGTGTATTAGCAACAGGGAACAGTTTTCGGGTGGCTTTGTTAACACCGACATCTGTAGCTTGTGCTGAGAGTGTTACGGCTACCAGTAATTCAAACGGGCTTGAATATTCAAGCTCGGTTTCTGGGTGTGGGTTGTTATCGCGTAAGCGAGACAGTATTTGGTGACGTTTTTCTTTATTCATGCAACTTAAAACGCATTAGCTTTTGCTAAGTTAATGCGCTTTCCCCTTAAGTTAAGCTAGTAACACGTGCTCGAGGGCCTTTTTCAGCCTCTGGCGGTGCGATTTGTTTTGATTTTATTTGTGCGTCTATTACGTTTTTAGCCGCAATAAGCAGCCCTAGGCCTAAAAATGCGCCGGGTGGCAAAATGGCGAGTAAAAATTGGTTATCAAAGCTAAATACTTCAATGCGTAAGCTTTGTGCCCACGGGCCTAATAATAAATCGGCGCTGTCGAATAATGTACCTTGGCCAATTAGTTCACGCATTGCGCCTAAAACTACCAGCACAATCATAAAGCCCAAGCCCATCATTAAGCCATCAAAGGCTGATAAGTGAATTGGGTTTTTAGACGCATAGGCTTCAGCACGGCCAATAATGGCGCAGTTAGTAACAATCAGCGGGATAAAAATCCCTAAAGACTGATAAAGCCCATAGGTATAGGCGTTCATGAGTAACTGCACTATGGTTACAAAGCCTGCGATGATCATGACAAACACTGGAATACGAATATCTTTTGGTACCCAGTTTCTTACGATTGATACGCTTACGTTAGAGCCGACTAAAACAAGCAGTGTTGCAAGCCCTAGACCCAGTGCATTTGTAATTGTAGAGGTAACAGCTAATAACGGGCAAAGACCTAAAAGCTGCACTAGGGCAGGGTTATTTACCCATACACCTTCTTTATATAATGTTTTTAATTCGCTCATTTAGTTACCTCTGCACATTTGGCGTTAGGCGCGGCAAAAATAGCATCAAATTCACTCTGTGCGAACAGCACTGCGTTTTTTACTGAGCCAACCACTGCACGAGGCGTAATGGTGGCTCCTGTGAACTGATCAAATTGTCCCCCGTCTTTTTTAACGGCCCAGCGAGCATCGTTTTCGCTTTGCACTGTTAAACTTTTAAAGGTGGTGATCCAAGAGGATTTTTTAACTTCTACCTTATCACCTAAACCAGGGGTTTCTTCGTGTTTAGTGGTGCGCACGCCTGCAATAGTACCATCACTTAAAACGGCCGTTAGCAAGTTAATATCGCCACTGTAACCACTTGGTGTGACATGCCTTACAACAAGAGCAACGGGTTTGTTATTTTTGCGGGCGCGATAAATTATTTGATTAGCATAAGGGCCTAACCGTTCATCTGAAATAATAACGCAATCGGTTGAAAGCGCGTTATCGTAAGTACTCGGGTCAAGCACTTCTTGCAATTGAGACGTCAGATGTAATTGCTCTTGTTCGGCAATTTTATCGGCTGTTAATGCATTAATTGACGCAACGAGCCCCGTGGTTACAAGGGCAAATGCGGTTAAAATAGCGCCATTTTTAGCCATAGATGAAATAATCATTTTACTGCTCCATGCCCATAAGTACGTGGTTGCGTGTAGTAGTCAATCAATGGCACTGCAATGTTTAATAACAGCACTGCAAACGCAACGGCATCCGGAAAACCACCAAAAGTACGAATTAAATACACAAGTAGGCCAATTAAAGCACCGTAAATTAAACGACCTTTATTAGTTGTGGCAGCTGATACCGGATCAGTCGCAATAAAGAATGCCCCCATCATAGTGGCACCACTTAATAAGTGAAATATTGTACCAGGCTCAGTTCCTGGCGCTGCAATATAACCAATGGCGCTGCACATAGCTAAGCTTGCAATAAAGCTCACTGGAATATGCCAGTTAATGACTTTTTCTTTAAGTAGGTATAAACCACCGGCTAAAAAGCCTAAATTAACCCACACCCAGCCAAGGCCTGCCCATTCATTAAATAATGATTTTTGCATGCTTTCGGTCACCGTTAAACCGTGGCCAATATCGGTTTTAATAGTATCAAGAGGTGTTGCCATCGTGATGCCATCAATACCTGCACGGACTTGGTCTAAGCTGTAACCAATAGAGGTGAAGTCGGTAAATATTATGCGCAGTTGTTCAGTAAATCCAATCGGGTTATTTAATAAATCAGTCACTGGTAACCATGAGGTCATTTGCACCGGAAATGAGACTAATAACAGTACATAGGCTGCCATTGCAGGGTTAAATAAGTTAAACCCTAAGCCGCCATATAATTGTTTAACGATAACAATAGAAAATAAACAACCAATAATAATTATCCACCACGGGGCTAAAGGCGGAATGCTTAACGCTAATAACACAGCGGTTAGCCACGCACTGCCATCACTTAATGCAGGCCAAATAGGGCGCTTACGCAAAAACATTATGGCCGCTTCAAAAACCGTTACTGCAGTTAATGCCAGTACTAACTGAATAAGCACGCCAGTGCCAAAAAATACAACTTGAGCAATGAGTCCAGGAATACACGCAGCTATAACGGTGAGCATTAATCGCGTTAACGATTTATGACTGTGATTATGCGGCGAACTGGCCATGGTTAATTTCATGACTGATCATTTCCTTCTTTTTGTAACTTTTTGGCTTTTGCTCGGGCAATAGCGGCAGCAACAGCTGCTTTTTTCTTATCGTCGCTTGATTTAGGTACGTTAGCGTCAATAGAGCTAGATGAATTGTCAGTATTATCGGGTGCGCTTTGTGCTTCTGCATCTTGAAGTGCTTTAGCTGCTTTTTTCGCTTTGGC
>NZ_PNDU01000147.1:0-3132 GCF_005886635.1 Pseudoalteromonas sp. S558
TCATCAACTGGCGTATCAGTTTGCGGCACTTCACTCTCAGCAGGCTCAGTAGCTTCATTTGCTTTAGCTGCTTTTTTAGCTTTGGCGCGGGCAATCGCAGCGGCAACGGCTGCTTTTTTGTCATCAACTGGTGCATCGCTTTGTGGCGTTTCACTCACGGCTGATTCATCTGTTTGAGATTTTTGATCTTTATATTTTCGCGCTTGTTCTTTACGAAGTGCGCGTTCTTTTGCGACTTCACTATTATCAGGCTCTAACTCAGCTGATTGATCGCCGAGTTTTTTAGCTTTAGCACGGGCGATAGCGGCAGCAACAGCCGATTTTTCATCGCCATTATCTGATTTACTTTTAACGCGGGCTAGCGCATCAGCCACTTTTTGTTTCTCGTCAGCTGATTTAGCCGCAGGCTTGCGTTTATGACGGTTTTGCCTTTCTTCTTGCTCGCGATCTAAGCGCTCTTTACGTGCATCAAAACGCTCTTTTGCGCGATCGGCTTTAATTTTATCAGCCTGTTGTTCTTTTATTTCCACTTTGGCGACACGGTAGTATTGCACAAGTGGGATTTCACTTGGGCAAACATAGGCACATGCACCACATTCAATACAATCAAATAAATTGTGTTCCTGGAGTTTGTCGTATTCTTTTGATTTAGCAAACCATTGTAATTGTTGCGGTAATAAAGAGGCAGGGCAAGCATCAGCACACGCACTACAGCGAATACAGGCTTTTTCAGGGCCTGGCTCTGCAAGTTCTTTATGATCAGGCGCTAGTATGCAGTTAGTTGTTTTTACAACGCCAATACGGACTGTGGGCAGAGTAAAGCCCATCATCGGGCCGCCCATAACAACGCGTTGCTGTGGTACAGGTGAAAAACCTTGGCAATCAAGTAAGTGTTTTATTTCAGTGCCTAATAAAGCCCACACATTACCAGGTTTATGGATAGTATTACCCGTAACCGTCACTACCCGTTCAATGAGTGGTTTACCTTCGTACACAGCTTGCTGCACGGCAAACAACGTACCTGTGTTGTGCACAAGTACGCCAATATCTGCCGGTATGCCGGCGCTTGGCACTTCACGATTAGTGAGTAGCTTAATGAGTTGTTTTTCACCGCCCGATGGGTAAATAGTCGGGACCGTTTGCACAATTATTTTTTCGTTATGCTCAGCCGCCTTGCTCATCGCAATGATAGCTTCGGGTTTGTTATCTTCAATGCCTACAATACATAGCGTTGGGTTTAGCAACTGTTGCATGAGTTCCAGGCCTTGAATGACCTCAATTGCATGCTCACGCATTAAGGTGTCGTCGGCTGTAATATAGGGTTCACACTCAACCGCATTAACTATCAAAAACTCAATAGGTTGCTTTGTGTCAGCTTTTATATAGGTAGGAAAACCTGCGCCGCCCATACCGCTAATGCCTGCTTGATGAATTATATTTACTAATTCGTCGTGACTCAGCGTTGTTGGATTATTAATTGGGTTAAGTGCCACCCATTCATCTTTACCATCTGGTTCAATAACAACACTTAGCTCTGGTAATGCAGAAGGGTGCGCCGAAGGCTGTGGAGCTATATCAGTAATAATCCCCGAACTTGGTGCATGCACAGGTACTGACCAGTTAGCAACAGGAGCCGTTAAAGCTTGGCCTTTAAGTACATGTTGGCCTTTTTCGACAAGTAGCTTACCGTTTGCGCCTATGTGTTGCTTTAGCGCAACGACAAGCTTATCGGGCAATGGTAGGCGCGTAATGCTCGCACTATTAGAGAGTGATTTTTGTTGTGGTGGGTGTATGCCGCCAGGAAATGGCCAAGCAACCCCTTTTTTTATTTGTTCAAGTAACTTATCCACTCAAACCTCTAATCTATTTGTGTAACTGGAATAGCATCTAGCTGCCATTTCCAGTTTTGTTTAGTTTCGGCTACAGGCAGCATATCAATGCAATCTACAGGGCAGGGCTCAACACATAAATCGCAGCCGGTACATTCATCAATTAATACCGTGTGCATTTGGCGAGTAGCGCCTAAAATAGCGTCAACAGGGCAAGCCTGAATACACTTAGTACAGCCAATACATTCGTCTTCGCGAATGTAGGCTACTGTTTTTATTGGCTCTGCTTGTTCGCCGCCGGCAAGTGGTTTTTCATCAACACCCATTAAGCCTGCAAGCTTTTTCATGGTTGCTTCGCCGCCAGGTGGGCATTTATTTATTTCATCACCATTTGCAATTGCTTCTGCATAGGGACGACAACCAGGGTAGCCACATTGTCCGCACTGGGTTTGCGGTAAAATGGTGTCTATTTGCTCAACAATGGGATTGCTCTCTACGCGAAATCGTATCGCAGCAAATCCTAAAATCAACCCAAAAACCAGCGCTAGTGAGCCAAGCGCAATTAAGGCATAAAACAAGGTCATATTAAAATTTCACTAATCCGGTAAAGCCCATAAACGCCATCGACATTAAGCCTGCGGTTATCATGGCAATAGAGGCGCCTTTAAAAGGGGTGGGTACGTCAGCTGCTGCTAAACGCTCACGTAATGCTGCAAATAATACCAGCACCAACGAAAAGCCAACCGCAGCGCCAAAACCATACACTGCCGATTGTAAAAATGAGTGATCTTCTTTGATATTTAATAAGGCGACACCTAATACAGCACAGTTAGTGGTTATTAGCGGTAAAAATATTCCTAATAAGCGATACAGAGTTGGGCTGGTTTTACGTACCACCATTTCGGTAAATTGCACCACAACGGCAATCACTAAAATAAAGCTCATTGTGCGCAAAAACTCGATGTCGAGTGGGATTAAAATATACTGATTTACTAAATAGCTGGTAACAGAGGCGAGCGTAAGCACAAAAGTAGTCGCCAAAGACATACCAATAGCCGTATCAAGTTTTCCTGATACGCCCATAAAAGGACATAAGCCTAAAAATTGTACTAATACAAAGTTATTAACCAGAACAGTACCAATCAATAACAAGACATATTCAGTCATGCGAGCCTCGCGCTATTAAAATCAGAGGTATTATCCTTTTTTCTGATGTGATTAACAACATATGCAGTGATTATCATTTAAATAAACAATATTAATTTAAGGGGTAACAACAAAGCAGGCATTGATCAGACCCCTA
>NZ_PNDU01000148.1:0-13293 GCF_005886635.1 Pseudoalteromonas sp. S558
GAAAATAAATTTAAATATCACGATTATTCAATACGTTGGTAAATCTCTTAACCAAAGTTCAGGTTAAATAAACTCTTCTAAGCAGATTGGATTCAACAAATCCCATTAGGTATATTTTTAATAAACTAAGCGCTAAAGCCATTTAATTTTTAGCTTTGCAGAGTGAACTCTACTTACTTGCGGCCGTAATAAATTGCAATTTATGTCAATATAACTTATCGCATTTGGCGCTAATGAAAGGTCATTACTTTGGCCTATGCAATTACCAATAAATTTACCATTTTTGTCGAATGTTGATGCAACAACAGCCCCCGTATAGATACTTTCGTTAGTAACATTTTGTAACTCTGCCGTTATTCTTACTTTACCATTATCTTTAAAAACCTCAGATAGAGTGAGTCTATAGCTACCACTAAAATCAGACGTTGTTTCAAGTGCTTTATTAGACACCAACTGTTTAAACCCACTGTTCACCTCAGCCGCTATTGTTAAAGCGTATACACTTAAACCACCAAGCAAAGCAATGACAAATCCTATCCCCCAAAAAAAACCTTTTATTGATTCGTTAAAGTTACTGCTGCTCATTTAAACTCCTTTTTATTTGCTACCATTGTATTTCGTTAATAATGTATCCAAAATAGCTTTTTTCACCAACTAAATTTACGCTTTTATTTTTCAGTGTTAGTAACTCATTTTTATTTAAGTACCACCTTATTGAATGCTCTTCATGAGTAACTAAATCTGAAAACGTTAGCTTTACGCACTGTGGTTCGTAGTCGCTACTACATGTATCTGTTTTAATTAGCAAATACTCTTGCGACCACGGCTCACCAAAGTGGTAATGAGCCCAAAGCTGTATTGGTACAGCACTTAGTGCCCAAAAATAAAAATAAATTAAAATAGGCGTAAACAGAAAAGTAAAACAGGTGATTAACTTTCCCTCTTCGCTAAATTGATATTTGAGTGATTCACGTACTTTTTTACTAGTTTTATAACGAACAAAAAATATGATCACAGCCAGTATTGTTAACGCTACCAGTACCCTGCTTATTAAAAAATTATAATATGCGTTAGGAATAAATGCAGGGTCTATGCTCTCAAACCATCCATAAAATATAATGGGTAAAAACATCAACAATAATCCGATGATAAGAAATAAATAGCCACGCGTTTGAGTCATAATAGGTATACCTAAGCTTTTACTGAAATAGTTAAAAATTTGTATTACTGTATTTATAATTATATTTATTATTTTTACTGTAATAGCTTGATTACAAATAGTAATACAACCATTGAATATGAGGCACTAATTTTTATTTTATTAGAGCTTGAGCTAACTTTTGAATCGATTTGGTTATCTCTGCCATACTTATAGCACCATAGCCAAAGCGAATATGCATAGGAGCTTTTTGATTAACAGCAACAGCGGTAATAGCAGCAAAGCAAAAGAACTGTTTTACCAACAGTGTGACTTTAGAATTTATTGTTAAATCGGGTTTAGCTGCTGCCGTTAAATCGGGAATTTCACTGCAAGGTGTGGGCGTGGGCGACCCTAGAAAGCCGCTTTTACCTTTATCTGTATCAGAGCAGGCACGACTTAAAGGCATGTTATTAAATTTAGATGCTCTTTGTTAAATGACTCTTAGGGGTTATGCTTTCTACATATGCAAAAGCATAACCCCATCAATACAATCGTAAAAAACAAACTGACTCTAAGAACATTTAGAGTCCAGCCTAAGGCTTTGCTGTACCGCTGTTAAAACAAACCTGCTTACTTCCAACTTATTATACTTTCGAAGCCCTCACAATTTTGTACAACATCAGAAGCGTTTGAAATAAATACTTGCTGTGTTTTAGAAACTGGATAGCTAAGGTACTCAGAACATTGGGCGCTTTGACCATTACCCACTACGACCTTAGTGCCTGGTTTCAATGTACATTTCACCAGCTTATCAAGCGGCGACCATTGATAACAAATTTCATAGTTTTCTCTATATTTAGCCGTACTACCTGTTGGAAGCTGAAAAGACCACCACTGACCAAGCTGACTACGAGGGTTTGTGCTATTCCATGCTCGATACACTGTTACTTCATGCGTACTTTGGTAGACTGCTCCTTGGCATAACCGACCCTTTAATGGCTCCCCGATTGCCTGAGAAAGAAGGTCTGGATCTTGAACTAGTACGAATTTATTACCTAATTCACCCGTGATTTCTGTACTACCTAAACATGCTCGCGGGGACACTTGCACTGCTACCTCAGGCTTATTAGCACACCCCTGAATAGCAACGATTAGTGCACCGATTAAAATCCTTTTCATATTATTCACCTATGTTTAATGTAAAATTATTAGCGATATATAGTCGTTTCCGCGCGGTTTTTAGTATCTGCTTTTCGTTGAAGTAAAGCCAAAACCCATTAACTTGCTCAATATCCAAGCAGTTTAAACTGACACAGGTAAACATAGCATATATTAAACAACATAAAGATCGCGCTATTTTTGATAGCTTACTTTGTGCAGGGCCACAATCACCTTACCACTACATAGCGCCTCGATTATTAGCTGCAATAGGGTCAAATCGTGACCGTTATAAATGCGCTGCTGACATACAAAAATACGCAGGCATTGCCAATGTTACCGAACGCAATGGTAAGAAAGAATAAATACACTGGCGATACTCGTGCACTAAATTTTTAAGAAAAACATTAGTGGAATGGGCAGGATTATCTATTCGTTTTCGTTTTGGGCTAAAGTGTATTGTGAGCAACAGAAAGCCAAGGGGAAGCCGCACAACAGCATTATTAGAACACTGGCATTTAAGTGGATACGAATCCTATTTAGGTGCTGGAAAACACATACGCCCTACGATGAATCAACTTACTTAACTGCATTGAAAAGTAAGGGATCACCGTTGTTAAAATTTGCGGTGGAAAGTGAGCTTTAGCGCTTGCTGTCCACCTCAGGGCGTGTTGTTATGTGCATTTATACACCCAGCCTTTCAATAAGCTTTTGAATTGATCGCTCAGGTGATTCACCAGCAGTATCAATTGAGATTATCTCCGAATCCCAAGAGTGAAATTCTCTTGATTTTACACTTTCCCAAGATGGTAAAGCCAAACCTTTCACAGGAGCATCACGGCTCTCTACTCTACTTTTATGCTCAATTTTATTAGAACAACTAATTTCTATATTAACGTATTTTGCACCAGAATTAATAGCTGTTTGCTCCCATTCAACTCTAGATTCAGGGACAGTGTTACATGAGTCGCCAACCACATTTAGCCCTTGTATTAAATTATCTGAAGCCAGCCTATAAGCTATTTGATAACCTTCAGCATAAACCTCTAAACTACAGATATCCTTTAGGGATTGCTCAATAGTATCAACTCGTAAATACGACGCACCGAGGTATTTACTTAAAAGTGCCGCTAAAGTACTTTTCCCAGTCCCCGGCAATCCTGAAAAGATATAAAGTGTTGCCATACTAGATTTGCACCTAACGAGCATGTAGATTAACTCGTTTTTAAATTTGTTTTTATTGATAAACAAACCATAACTGAGTTCCTATTTTGGTTCAATTGATTACTGTGTTTTTACGCAGAATATTAAAAAGTGTTTAGTGTGGGTTTTATTCGCGTTTTGGAAGGAGTTACGGGTGTTTCAGTGGCTTTATTTTGGCTTAAAAGGGATTACCTCTCTTCAATGCATCGCGTTTTGCCGTTTTTCTATATTATGAACAAGGTAATACAGTTGCCGCAGCGTAAGCTAAAGGCATTCACTTTCGCTTGTCCCCGTAAGGTCAATTTATTCATGCCTTTGTTGACGGTAATATTGCGTTTTTTATTTAAAGGAAAGCAGGCTCTATACAGCCAAGTTGTTTGCCATTCTTTAATAAACAGCTGCCGTCGCCCTATTGGGCTGTCTATTTTTACTTTCATCTTATCAACATAGCTCAGCTTTTTACGTGATTCATTACTTATAACAATGCTCTCATCATACTGTTTTTGTTAGCTTTTTTCGTAACAATTCGGATGGGTGTCATCCTAGTTAGTATTCATCCTAGTTAGTAGCTTTTTACGTGATCCATTATTTATAACAACGCACTCATCATACTGTTTTTGTAGGCTTTTTTCGCAATAATTAGGATGGGTGTCATCCTAATTTGGTTCCTTTTTCAACAGCTTGAACTTTAAATTCTTGTGTAAATCGACGTCTCATTTTATCTGCCTCTATTAAAAGTTAGAAGCGACAACTATCCTGACACAGGGCCCTTGTAGAAGCTCAAAAACAAAAGAAATTAACATTGCGCTAGGTAATGACTATTTAGCGTCACAAGGTTTAGTGTCATTGAGAGATATTTGGATCGGTATTCATTACGGGAGATGAACCGCCCATTGCGGACCCGCATGATGGGTGGTGTGGGGGCTGGAGGTTAGAGACCTCCGGCTACCCGATTATAAGCCGAAGACGACTTAAACATTAAGCATTTCTTTACGGTAAAATAGCACAGTTAAAACAAGAAAAATAAAGTAGCTAATTACATCTTTGTAACCAGTTAAATTAGTTACCTTTTGGTTGTAACTCTGTGCACATTGTAGATATATAGAATGAAGTCTATCGAAGTTCATCATAAATTGGTTAATTTCAAGTAAAGCTTCCGTATTATCTTTTCTTACTGATAAATATGGGTCTTCCATTAATTTCACAGTGATATCCAATCTTTCAATTGCTCCCTCAACACTGAAATCACCATTTTTGTCTTTTTCTGGGGGGACCTCTAAAATTCGCTTGTGAATACTTAAAATAGCTTTAGGCCTTCCATTAATTTTCTTAATTAAAGGTGTGTACTTTTTAACAAGGAGGTTGAAGGTATCTTGACTACCATCTATCAGCAAACATTGATCTGAGCTTGTGTACTTCCTAGCTATTTCTATATTTTCTGACATTTTGTCGATTGACATTAAGATAGGTTTTGAAATTATTATTTTATAAAGTTCCAGCATTTGACTGTGATACTTGCGTAAAACAGTCATATAGGAATCATCAATTGTTTTTTTACCAGTCTGGGTACTTAGTTCTGATATTAAATTTTTATCATGCATATATAAATTCATTTCACGTAAGCTTGAATCTGCTTCACTTTTAGGTTGATAAAATTCAATATCCTTGTCCATCATTGGTTTGGGAATATCAAAAAATATTTTATCTACAGCGAAATGAACGATAGTGAGGATAGCGATCCAAATAAATATCTTAATAAGTTTTATTTTTTTTGTTTTATTATTCATAAATACTCAAACGTGTCAGTAAAACTTAAAGGCTTATAACGAGCCTGTAGATTAACTCGTTTTTTATTTGTTTTTATTGATAAACAAACCATAGCTGAGTTCCTATTTTGGTTCAATCTATTACTGTACTTTTACGCAGCATATCAAGAAGTGTTTGATATTGTTTTAATTGGCGTTTTGGAAAGGATTACATGTGTCTGAGTGGCTTATTTGAGGTTAAAAGGACTTCCCCCCCTCTCAATGGCATCGTGTTTTGCAGTTTTTCTATATTATGAACAAGGCAATACAGTTGCCGCAGCGTAAGCTAAAGGCATTCACTTTCGTTTGACCCCGTAAAGTCAATTTATTCACGCCTTTGTTCACTGTAATATTGCGCTTTTTATTTAAAGGAAAGCAAGCTCAAAACAGCCGAGTCGTTTGCCATTCTATAATAAACAGCTGTCGTAGCCCCATCGGGCTGTCTATTTTTACTTTCATTTTATCGATATAGCTCAGCTTTTTGCGTGATTTATTATTTTTGATTTTCACTTAAAACATTGCTTTAATTGATTATTTTTGTAACAGTTAGAATGAGTGTTATCCTAACTGTTAATAACCAACAAGGTTTAACCTGATTATATGCCTACAGACCTAAGTCACCTGCCTTGATTAGACGCTCAATACGCGTACACCTGACTTGATAACTGCGTTAGGCACATGAATCTAACTGGATCACAATGATGAAACCAGCCGCCTTGAATAGTGCCATGATTAGGTTAATCGATGAATGTCTAGTGCCCCAGCAAGCCCAAAAGGATATGGGGAAAACCTGGCTGCGATGAGATCGCAATAAGAAATTACGGCGAAACACACCCTATATGTGTTTGCCGTAAGCTATTTACTTAACAGCCGCATCAACAGACGAAGTAAACGAATTCGTTTATTGATAAAAACAGTCAAATAAAATACTAGTGTCTATTGACAGAGTTAAGGCTCATATATGTTTGTTGTTACCCTCCAAACGTTTCAGCACAGGTTTGAAAAACTGCTACAGCAATTAGTATTTTTGCAAATGAAGTTTTTTAGAACCCATCCTTTGTCATCGTAAATATACCCAGTCCCCCCAGCAAACACCTCATATGAATAGATCTCCTTATTCATGGTTAATTCCCCTGAATATTTACAAGGCATAATAATTGACTCTCCATGAGCTTCTTCATTACTGACTTCCTCCGCTGTTTGGAAGTACAAAGTAATTTCGCTTTTTGTCAATTGGAAGCTATCACAAACCTTAGATCCCTGCTTGGTGATATCGACAACTTTTTCTGTAGTCAATATTTGAATTTTTTTTTCATGATTAAAGGCACAAGATGTAATAAAAAAAGCAGCGCCTAGACAAATGACATTTTTTATCATGGAGCAACCCCAACTTTTAAATATTGAAGCAACTGGATTCCTTCTGCTTTCTTTTTCCTAGCAATTACACCATGTGCGTAAACATCTTTATTTAAATTTAAAGAGAACTCCTTTAATAATATATCCACTAACAACTTCAATGATTGAAACTGTTCGTTTGTTGGTCGTTCAAAGATATTTGTAGCTTTGTTAAACCGACCTACAACCTCAATTCCTAATGAATCATTATTTGAAGGATAACGAAGAGGATAAGCTTTTCCTAACTCATGCCTAGATACATTTTTTACTCTTTTGGAAAATGAAAATCCTTTCTGATGAAGCAAACTATTAACCGTTTTTAATTCTTTAGGGTCACATGATTTTTCGTCGGCACACCGAGAATATAAGATACCAACATGCCAACAGAGTTTTTCTAAACTAGCTGTTTGGTATATTGTTCCATCATTAGCAATTAAAAAATGAGCTCCAGTTTTTTGCCCTGAAGCATAACCATTCAGGGATGAAATAGCACTCGAACCTGCAGTTCGATGAAGCACTATAGATGTTACGTTGTTAATATTCCCATGTTCAATAGAGTTGTATCGCTTGGCCGTTATACGCCCATCTACGATTATTCCATTTGTAACTGTTGTCATTAAAGTTCCTTTTAAATTGTGTTTACAAAATATCAAATTTACCTGTTAGCTTGAAAACAAACTAACGAGTCTGTAGATTAACTCGTTTTTTATTTGTTTTTATTAATAAACAAACCATAGCTGAGTTCCTATTTTGGTTCAATCTATTACTGTACTTTTACGCAGCATATCAAGAAGTGTTTGATATTGTTTTAATTGGCGTTTTGGAGAGTATTACATGTGTCTGAGTGGCTTATTTGAGGGTAAAAGGGCTTCACCTTCTTAATGCACCGTGTTTTGCAGCTTTTCTATATTATGAACAAGGTAATACAGTTGCCGCAGCGTAAGCTAAAGGCATTCACTTTCGCTTGCCCCCGTAAGGTCAATTTATTCATGCCTTTGTTGACGGTAATATTGCGCTTTTTATTTAAAGGAAAGCAAGCTCTATACAGCCAAGTTGTTTGCCATTCTTTAATAAACAGCTATCGTCGTCCGATTGGGCTGTCTATTTTTACTTTCACTTTGTCTACATAGCGCAGGTTTTTGCGTAACTAATTATTTATAATTTTCACTTAACACATTGCTTTAATTGATGATTCAAGTGAAATTTAGAATGGGTGTCATCCTAACTGTTTATTTTGTCCTTGTTGATTTTCTTGTTAGGCTTTCGAAGTTGACATCAAAATAGAATACTTAATCAAATTAAATAGCTTCAGAATAAAGAGTCTTAAACTTCAAGTACTCATTAATATACTGCCTGTTTTTAATAATGTTTTCGCCTTCATCATTTATCTCCAGATAATATTTTGAAAGTTCATCCATACGATTTACAACAGTAAGCCAATGACGATGACGCCTAGACATAGTAAAAGGGTCCCATGCGAGACAATCAAGTTTCTCAAATAAAGGATGTGAGCTCTTATATCTCTCTAATATATATTGCAATAGAGAATTACCACCATAAAAGTGTGCATGCTCGATATATCTAGAAATGAAACTTAAGTTAATGACATCACATTCATTCACCCGTAATAATTTTTCAAAGTTATCAGCCAGCGTCGTGTACATCACTTTGCTTTTATCAATAATTCTTAAAGAAAGCTTCTCCATCAGACCATTTTTAATGATTAAAGAAGTTTCTTCTTCATCTAGAGAGTACTCTGTTAAATATAAAAAAATATCAGAATCATCAGCGATGTTAACTATTTTATCTAACATCCTAAATTCAATTGCTAAGGCAATACCAAATACTCTAGTTGCATTTTCATTAAGGTATTTTTCAACACAATCTTTATCAAAAGAATGGGACACAATTTTCACAGTGATTTTTGCTTCTTTTTGTTCATTTTCTTTAAATACGTTTACCATTTCTTCAATAGTAGGCAACCCCTTAGGTTCAGTATTGTAAATCAACTTATAAGCATCAAATACGTCATATTTTGAAATATATTTTCGTGTTTTAAGAAGCCAGGACACATCATTCATATCTTTTGTACGAGGAACTACAGGTAAAGAGATTTGCATAATTAAACCTTTAAAAAATCAATTTCATTTGATACCAAGTTGCCATAGTACGTTTCTATATTGTTAAGCATGAATTTATCCGATACCTCTAGGATTCCGATGTAATCACCAAACCTTTGAGCAATAGACCCTCCAATACAGAAAACTTTTACCATTGCAGATTCATTCCAATATATATAATATCTATCATGCATAGGTTCTTTCGAATGTATTAATTTAATATTCCCAAATAATCCATTTTTTACTAGATATTCTTTTCGTTCAATTATCTTTGTTTTTCTATCATTTTTATCATCATTACTTGCCGAGTTGAATTTTGATACAATTTCCAAATTTATATTGCTGCTCCCCCCAAATAATGAAGTGAGATTATCTAAATCTAAAGGTAAAATATATGGATCTATTACGGATATTTTCTCTACTGTTATTGAGCTGTTTATACTGCTTTTAAATAGACTTATAGCATATTCAAAAGGAGTATCACTTAGAACTTGTGGAATACATGAATTGGATTTACTTACTAATAAAGTACGTCTATCTTTTATCTTTTCTCTTAAGCTAGACACTAGTTTTCATCTCACTATATTTAGAAACCTTTGAACCATTGTCTAGAGTCACACTATCCCCAATTACTCTACCATTAATGTGTATGTTCCTTAAAAAACCGTGCCTACTGTTATAAATAACCTCCCCATGATTAAGTATTTTTATTTCAAGTTCATCGGGACTTTCTTCAAAGTCAATCGTAATTTCGTTATTTGCAATTTTACCTTCTGTTATTGCTGGTTCTTTACCTTCACAATATCCAGTTAAAACATAACTAGCCTGAGTGTAAGCAGTAAATTCATCATAGAATTTTACGATTAACTTTGTTGGTAAACGGTTCTCTCTTGGTGCTGGTTTATCAATGAATCGGCAATTCACAACAATACGTGTAGGTTCGTAATAAGTGTATGAATTTATTAATTCAGGGCGTTTTAAAAGATCCAGTTCAAATCTTGTTTTTATTTCTTCCAATAAATATTTATGTTCATCGACCCAAGATAAGTAGGTTTTGCTATCTAATTCTCTGCCAACAAACATATTCAATTTACAGCATCGATCAATAAGAGGGTTAAACACGGCTTCATCAGAACGCTGGGTAACAAAGTCATCGTAGCTATTTTCATAGTGAAGTAAAATCCCGTCACCAATCTTGATAATTTTCTGTTGGTCGATAATCGAATCCAATCGAGTGTTAGACACAATAAATCTAGCCTTAAACTTTTTCTTAAGACGGATTGTTACATCAGATTGTTTAACTGAATCAAACTCACCACAGCACCAGTAGATACATTCCCCATAAATGATCTTATTATTACGGTCATAAATCAGAAAGTATTTGTAACTATTCATAAATATCCTATAAATTTGAATGCGGTGAGATTTACAGACCTAAAAGCCTAACGAGCCTGTAGATTAACTCGTTTTTTTTATTTATTTTTATTGATAAACAAACCATAGCTGAGTTCCTATTTTGGTTCAATCGATTACTGTATTTTATGCAGAATATAAAGTGGGAGTTTGGTGTTGTTTTAATTGACGTTTTGGAAGGTATTACGGATGTTTTAGTGGCTTTATTGAGGTTAATAGGCTTTACCCATTCTTAATGCATCGTGTTTTGTAGCTTTTCTATATTATGAACAAGGCAATACAGTTGCCGCAGCGTAAACTAAAGGCATTCAATTTCGTTTGTCCGCGTAAGGTCAATTTGTTTATCCCTTTATTTACTGTAATATTCCGCTTTTCATTTAAAGTAAAGCAGGCTCTAAACAGCCGAGTCGTTTGCCATTTTTTAATAAACAGCTGTCGTCGCCCTATTGGGCTGTCTATTTTTACTTTCATTTTATCGATATAGCTCAGCTTTTTACGTGATTCATTACTTATAACAATGCTCTCATCATACTGTTTTTGTTAGCTTTTTTCGTAACAATTCGGATGGGTGTCATCCTAGTTAGTATTCATCCTAGTTAGTAGCTTTTTACGTGATTCATTATTTATAACAACGCACTCATCATACTGTTTTTGTAGGCTTTTTTCGCAATAATTAGGATGGGTGTCATCCTAATTTGGTTCCGCCGCTAATTAGAGTTGCTTCGATACGAACAACGGATTTCATTAGTTGATCTAGAGGGTGCATTTCTTTCTCCTGCTAACGATCGCGTTATTGGGCAACGTCTTTTTGTTGTCCCGATCAACGCCTTGTTACCTGTATGTTCTATAACATACGGTTTAGTTTTCATTAACCAATTCTGTTAATTTGAAATCAGCTTTTTAATGAATAGCGTTAAAGGCAAAAGAAAATAGATCGGCGGCGAGAACGAACATCTAGTAATAGCGCGAAGGCGTCCGCATCAACAAAAGGATTTTGTTATGCAGCGCCTTCGCGCTATTAGTAAGAACAGTACGAAAAAATCGTCTCGTCAACCTCATTATTCTCTTTGCATTCTCTTTTCAAACTAAACTATTAGCCTATAATTTAATCAGCTTACTTTTACTTAAGTAACTCTGCAAAGTTTTGGCTTTTACGCCAGGTAACGCTTACATAAGCGGAAAAATATAGTTGGCTATAATGTTTGAGGAACGAAAAACAGCCAACTGTAATTTTTCCGTTTGATGTTCTTGTTATATGCGGTTGATTAACAAGGTTCTATTTCACTAAACCACTCTTCAACACTCCAGTCATTCGTATTTTGACTAGTTCTAACTTGCACTGTTTGACCTTGAAAGCTTAATGCTTTTTCAAATACAGCCATTGCAGATTCTTTATATGTGAAAATACTCATTTTAAGTGATTTACCATCACTATTTTCAATAACAACATACTTATCAGTTTTACTAACATCGGCAAGTGTACCGAATGAATTCCATACAAAATTATTCATAAAAATATCCTTATAAAATACTAAAGTTTGATTAATAGGTTGAGCATATAACGCCTAATTAACAGGCAAAAAATTGTTGGCTAAAATTAGCGACGCAGGAGCAAAAGCCAACTGTTTTTTGTCCTTATTAATTAGCTTGTTATGTGTTTTTACTCTGTTCTTGTTTGATGATTTTAAGCAGTAAATCAATTCTGCGGTTTGTCTTTTTACTTTCAGCGGTAACCATGCCTTGAACAAAAGATGAGGCAATGAAAATAACGCACATTATTTGAAATAACTCACTCTCGATTGTAAAGAAACTATTTGCAAGTAGAAGCAAGCCAAATGGCGCAATAATAGAAAGAAAATCTTTAAGCCCCCAATCATTTGAACCAAGCTTATCAAATTCTTCTTTATATTTTTGAAGCTCAGAAATACGTTCTAACTCTATTTTAGCTTCTACCATTTTTACGTCACCATTATCCATTGAAAACACCATACTCCTGAAACACATAACAATTTTATAGTGCGCTCGTCGCGCATATTTCTGCCAACGATGCGCTCATGTATTTTATAAATCATTTTTATCAAATAACTTAATACATTGCTATATATAATTTTTTATTAGCACTCAAACTATTAATAAAAGAGAAAATGCGCTCGTCGCTCATTTTCTTGAATATGGGAGCAGCACAACTACACTGTATATAAAAACAGTACCATTATTGGTGGTAATATGAAAACGCGTTCCCCCTTTTTAAATTATATTACTGATTATATGTTGGTAGGTTGGTATTCATTACGTACAGTGGATATGTCTCTGAGATGGATTGCACCTTAATATCCATTTTCATAATAAGCGACATCCCGCCTCAATGAGAGACAACAAAGTCGAGCGCTATTTATACCAATTTGCAATAATACTTGATCAATTTGAGGGCTTAAACCTGACGCTAACTGTGTTAAAAATTTCTGATATAGAACAACTAAATAACGAAATTTTTGCCTTGTTATCAACAAGGTTTTCTTACCTCAAAATAGCTCACTTAATTAATCAGATTGGTATTAGAACATTGAGTGCTAAAAAAATATTGCACCACGTACACAAGTTTCGGTGCTCAATTAATTATGTTGACCCATCCTAATCACCCTTTGCAAGTGGCACTAAAATAAATCACTTATTTGATGCAATTAGTATTAAGGACGTTAATTTAAAAAGAATATATTTATGAAGAATATTAAATAAGATTTTAGCTATATCACCCAAATGTTGTTTGAAGTATAAGTTGGCATAAGAACATATGCTTTTACTGAGCTACAGCGTCGTAATTGAAGTATAACTTGGCATAATATTGAAGCATATAATGGCATAAAGTTACCAATTACAGGCTTTATGAGGCCAACCCCATAAAAAATACTGCCAAGTTTAGTTTACTGCTATGTGCCATGAGCAGACAGTGGTAACGCCGCATTAAGCGGACAAAAATAGTGGGTTAAAATGTGTAGCGAAGCGAAACGTAACCCACTGTTTTTGTTCCGTTTAAATGCCTTGTGTACGCCCGACATGG
>NZ_PNDU01000149.1:0-6423 GCF_005886635.1 Pseudoalteromonas sp. S558
ATAGGCGATAACGCAGCATAAAGACCAAACATGCGCTGCCCAAAAGGTTCTTTCTAGGGACGATTAACTTTTTGTTGCTCGGTTTTTACTTAGCCCACTAGGTTACAAACCTCGCGCCGCAATTTAATCGCCCCTAGATTGAACAAATTTCAATCCACAAAGGTCAACACGCCCTAGAGTGCTTGATCTGCAAGGGCTACTTTTTTTAATAGCGCTGCAAATTGAATTTTTTCGTCATCGGTTAATACTTCAAGCATATTGTCCATGTTTTGTACGTGTTTTTCTAATGTTGCATCAATAATTGTTATGCCTAGTTCTGTTAAGGCTACTTTGCAACTGCGGCGATCTTTATCGCTAGAAACCCTCTCAATAAACCCTCGTTGTACAAGTGTCTCTATACGGGTACTCATAGCACCAGAAGATAACATTAATGTTTTGTATAGCTGTGTAGGTGTTAAGGGAACTTGATTACGACGTAGAGTCGCTAAAATATCAAATTCAATACTGCTTATTTTGTGATGTTTAAAAACGGTATTTAACTGTTTTTCCCAGCTTTTATCTACTCGGCGCAAACGTCCAACAATTGCCATTGCTGAGCAATCTAGATTTGGTTTGGTGTTTTTCCACTGCTGTAAAATATGGTCGACTGGATCTTGCATAACTCACCTTCGCTATTATATCTTTTCAAAAAGATACTTGATTAAAAAATAAAAAACCATTACTTTATAAAAAGTATCTTTCGCAAAAGTCATTTTCAGGTTGGATCATTCTTATTTTTGAAGGCGTTTATTATGAAACGAATACGGTTTATTACTACTTTGGGAATAACAGCCATCGCCCCTATTGTTTGGGGGAGCACTTATGTTGTTACTAGTGAACTACTCCCTGCAGATAGTCCATTAATTGCGTCAACGTTGAGGGCATTACCAGCGGGTATGCTATTAGTGCTAATTACCCGTACTTTACCTTCGGGTGACTGGTGGTGGCGGTTAATAGTATTGGGATTTCTTAATATTAGCTTTTTCTTTTATTGCTTATTTTTTGCTGCGAGCAACCTTCCTGGTGGAATGGCAGCTTTGGTTATGTCTATTCAGCCTATTTTAGTCATGGGATTGAGTTACTTTTTATTAAAAAACCAATTAAGCGTGCAGCAGGTTTTAGCAAGTTTAATTGCTATTGGCGGAATTGCATTATTAATACTTGATAATCAAGCAGAGCTAAACAGCTATGGCTTGATTATGGGCGTATTAGGTACTGTTAGCATGGCCACAGGCATTGTAATGACCAAACACTGGGGGCGACCAGCGCAAATGAAACTATTAAGTTTCACCGGATGGCAGTTATTTTTTGGTGGTTTAATGTTGCTACCTGTTGCTTGGTGGTTTGAAGGAGTGCCTGAGCAATTAAGTATTAATAACGTATTAGGGTATGTTTATTTAAGCGTTGTAGGGGCGATGTTTGCTTATTCTCTTTGGTTTAATGGAATAGATAAATTGCCTACTATTACGATTTCTTTTTTAGGATTTTTAAGTAGCGTGTCTGCTGTTTTTTTAGGTTATGTATTTTTAGAGCAGTCACTAACATTTATGCAGTGCTTTGGCGCATTGGGTATTCTTATTTCGATTATGTTGGCAACGCCAAAAGCGAAAAATAAAATTTAAAACACACATTAAATATCAAATTAAATAAGGGAATACGATGAAATTAACAATCATTGCGGGGAGCCAACGGGCTCAATCACAAAGTTTAAATGTTGGAAATTATTTGAGTGGAAAAGCGCAAGCTCATTTTGATAAAGTTCAAGTTTATGATTTACATGAGCTTAACTTGCCATTTTGGAATGAAGGTGTATGGAGTGGAACCGATGAATGGCTCCCTTGGAAAAAATTAGCAAAGCAGTTGGCTGACTCTGATGCTTTTATTTTTATTACCCCAGAGTGGCATGGTATGGCAACACCAGCGTTAAAGAACTTCTTACTACTAACAACAGCACAAGAAATGGCGCACAAGCCAGCACTTCTTGTAAGTGTATCGGCAAGTGTTAATGGGGTCTATCCAATAAGCGAATTAAGGATGACCGCAAGTAAAAATAACCATGTGTGTTTATTACCGGATCATCTTATTTTTCGTGATATAGAAAGTACATTTGATGAACACTTGATGTGTAAACATGATCATATGGAGCAACGCACGGTGTATACCATGGAGCTATTAGCTTGTTATGCAAATGCTCTTAAACCAATTCATAAAGCGATGCACGAAAAAGGACAACCTTTTGTATATGGGATGTAGAGGCCAAAAAACTCATAATGTGCATGAGCACAGTATGAGTTTAGGGCATGTTTGTTATTGTGTTATTTTACGCAAACGATGGCTAAGATTATTCCTTAGCCATTACTCGTTTACCGTTACTATCAACAACAAGCAAATAAGAGGTGCCAAAATTACCTGTGCATAAATCAATAAATTTATCGGCCACTTTTAAACCATTAGCGCAGCTGCTAACGCTTAAGTAGTCGGTTACTTTACCTTTTTCTGTGGTTATTGTTTTAGTGTTATCGATTAAAACAGTGTAATTACCGTTAGCAAATAAACGTACATTAAACACGTCTGCATTATTGTTTTGCTTTTTATTAACCACCGAAATAGTTTGCTCGCCCGCTGCTTCCCAAGCAATAACCCATAGGTTATCGTTGTTGCTTAAGGTTTTGGTTATACGCTCTTCTTGGTTTGCGGTAATGCTGTTTTTAACACCTAAATTGATCATATTGTTAATTGCTTTGTAGCTGTAGCGATAAGTTGTGGCTACAGCGTTACTTGCTACATCGCTTGAAATAATAGTATCGTTATCAAATAGGCCGCTATAACCTGTGCTAATGTTCCTTTTTTTCAGGTGAATATCGGCCATATAATCTAGTGAATTTACAAAAGTTACTCTTGCCTCATGAGTTAATTTATCATCTAGCTCATCTGAACTTTCACCACAGCCACTTAAAATAGTTGCAAAGCCAAACAACAATGAAATACGTAGTCCTTTATTACTGGTGTTCATAACAATCTCCATAATTTTTAGTTTTATTGCATTTAGTAACCGATTTAGAAATGATGTATTTAAGTCGTAAATTTATAGCTCAAAGGCTAACATATCAGTACGCATGTAATTCTCAGCGCTTGTCGGGTATTGTCATGAATTGTAAGAAGCTGTTAACATTTTTATGTATTTACTCATTGCGCAGTGAGTGACTTCTTATTTTTATTAATTTTTATACAGGCTAATTTTATCAGTAATTTTCCCCCATTATGTACGCAAGAAAGTGCAAACTCTATTCGTGCCATTGAGTCAGAAATCATGAATACTCAACTCAAAATAGCCACATTTAATCTGTTTAACTATCTTGAGCCGCCCAATGCATACTATGAATTTGAGAAAATTTATACTACGCAGCAGTGGGCCAAAAAGCAGCGCTGGATAGTTGATTATCTAACGCAATATCAGCCTGATGTAATTGGCTTTCAGGAAGTGTTTAGTATTGACTCGTTAAAAGAGTTAGTAGGCGAGCAAGGTTATAATTACTTTGCAGTAGTTGATACGCCAGAGGTGATTGACGACTTTATTTATAAACGGCCCGTAGTGGCGATTGCCTCTAAATACCCCATAGTTGAAGTGGCAGCGGTTGAGCACGATAGTGAGCTTGCAAGTATGCTTGGCCTTAATAGTGAGTTTACTTTTAGTCGTAAAGTACTAAGAGCAACCATAACATTGCCGCACATAGGCAATACCGATTGTTATGTGGTGCATTTTAAATCCAAGCGGCCAATGATTAATGTTGACGAGCACAATAAAGAGCTAACGCCTGAAAAGAACATAATCGAAATTTTAAAGGCGAATGTAGCGGGAGGTTGGGGCTCAACGATTCAGCGTGGCAGTGAAGCCACATTGCTAATGATACAAATGATTGCTCGCCGCGAAGCTACGCAGCAACCCATGCTATTAATGGGGGATTTTAATAATGAGCTTAATGATGGTGTATTAAGCCATTTGCTCACTAATACATTACGCTTTGCTCCTGCTTTTGACGCTAAAACCTACCTTGCTAAATATTGTTTAAATGATTCATGGGATCTGTTTGTAAAGTCGCAGCTAAGCAATGATGAGGTACTTAGTGATGAAATAATAACAAACGATGTACAAATCGATTGTGATAGCAATAGCAACGAGATTGTTGATTCAACGGATAAAAGCCAAGTAAAAAATATAAATATAACAAAGCCAGCACCGTTAAGGCCGCCTACACATTACTATGGTGCTAGCAGCTCTGTGCTGGATTACATTTTATTGTCGTGTGAGTTTGATGCCAGTTACGATGACAGCTTTTTTGAAGTAAGCGACTACAGTACGTATGACAGGCATTTAATAAACCCCGAGTATGATCGTGATGATTTAACTACCGACCACGGTGTTGTGTTGATCACACTAAAATTAAGGTCGTAAAGGCTATTATTATTATGAAAAAACTAACTACAATTACATTCTTGGTATTTTTTATGTTTAATTCTTTTGCAGCTGAATTTCCTACCAGTGCACGGTCTGAAAAAGCCATATCAATGGTTGAACCCACATTAAAAGTGCAACTTTCTGATAAAGGGCTTAGGTTTGGGGCTCCTATATTTATTCGAATATTTAAAGATCCTGGCATTCTTGAAGTCTGGGTGGAGTCAGATGATGACACATTTATACACTTCAAAAACTATGAAATTTGTACTTTTTCAGGTGATCTTGGCCCTAAATTAAAAGAAGGCGATAACCAAAGCCCAGAAGGGTTTTATTATGTTAATGCTAGCCGGCTCAACCCTTGGAGCAGCTATCACTTATCGTTTAATTTGGGCTTTCCAAATAAGTATGACCGGGCACACAACCGAACTGGCAGTGCACTGATGGTACATGGCAACTGTGTTTCCATTGGCTGTTATGCAATGACTGATGAGTATATAAATGAAATTTACGCATTAGCTGCTGCAGCGCTAAAATCGGGGCAGCCTTTTTTTAGGGTTCATTCATTTCCGTTTAAGCTTGATGATGAGGTTTTATCAAAGTATAGAGCAAATCAATGGTATTCTTTTTGGCTTAACCTTAAAGAGGGTTATGATTATTTTAACACTCACAAGCAGCCGCCAAATGTTGAGGTTTCTAGCAGGAAATATACCTTCGAAAATAAATAATCGCTAAAGTTAATGCAGATCGTGTACTCGTATTACTATTTTAAACCGCCTAAAATTTGCACATGTTTTAAATGTAAAAATTTAACAGTGCCCATCCTTTATTATCCAGTGGATATTTATTGATCTACATCACTTTTAGATGCGGTGATAGTGATAGATTATAAGTTGTGACCTCGACACTTAAAATTCATTAAAATCATCTACTATCGTGAAGCAACAAAGTCGAGTCACCTCTAAATTACAATTAACTCATACAGTGATAGTTAACACCAAAGATAGTGCAGTATCAGCTTAATCTTATGGAATAGGGCAATACTGGCTACATTTACCTACTTTTATATACATGGAGTTTTACCGCATGACAGTTAAATCGACACTCAAATCTCTTAGTACAATCGCTGTTATGATCATATTGGGTGGGGGTGGTTGGTATGCTTGGCAAACTCAGCAATCTGCACTGCTATCTGAACAATTGCCAGAGAGCGTAGCCTATGGAAACGGCCGCATTGAAGCGACCGAATATGATATTGCAACAAAATTGCCGGGTCGCTTGATTGAGGTATTAGCACAAGAAGGTGACATGGTTGAAGCCGGTCAAACTTTGGCCGTTATTGACACTGATGATTTAAATGCGCAATTACGTGAAGCTAATGCGGGGTTACGTGTTGCTACTGAGTCGCGTAAGTACGCTTTGGCAATTGTAGAGCAGCACAAAAGCGAACTTAACTTTGCAGAAACTGAATTACATCGCTCAGTGACACTGCTAAAACAAGGTCATATCTCAAAAGAAGTGGTTGATCAACAGCGAACAAGCGCTGCAACAGCGCAAGCGGCTTTAAAAGCGGCGAATGTAAAAGTGGTGCAGTCGAGCGCCGAAATTGAAGCAGCGCAAGCGCGTATTGAGCGGTTACAAAGTAATATTGCCGATAGCACCCTTAAAGCGCCTATTAGTGGCCGGATATTATATAGATTAGCAGAGCCAGGAGAAGTGCTTGGCAGCGGTGGCAAGGTTTTTTCTTTGCTTGATTTAACCGATGTATACATGAGTATTTATTTGCCAACAGCGCAAGCAGGCAGAGTAACAATAGGCTCGGAGGCACGCATTGTAATAGATGCTATTGCACAATATACGCTGCCCGCTAAGGTTACTTTTGTATCAGCGCAAGCACAGTTCACACCTAAATCAGACATTGATCAGACCAA
>NZ_PNDU01000015.1:0-9598 GCF_005886635.1 Pseudoalteromonas sp. S558
GGCTAATACCAATCTGCATAAATCTTTGATCAATTTAACGAATTAAATTGTACTATAACGTCGTTAAAAATTTTTTATTTAGAACAACTAGATACAAAAATTTTTGCCTAGTTCTAGCGTAATTTTCTTAACGTTAAATAGACCCCATATATAAGCAGATTGGTATTAAGCGTTCTGCTCAGCCTAATTTAGCGAGTGCGTATCAGCTAGAAAATTATTTATAAATTAACGAACTAACTTGTTTGCATCTACACTTGTAACATGCTTATTTTTTTGGGTAATAACATGAAGCGATGGTATGTATTTATTAGTATATTATTGGTGAGTATCACGTATATTTCTTTATCTGCTTATGCAAAATCCAGCCAGACATTTAGTGCGGGGGTTATTGCTCAAGAGCAAATTTTTCCAATTAAAGAGTTACAACTTGGTTACTATGCTCGCTGTATTTTAGTTTCCGCACAAAAAGAAGATGCTTTTTATTCGGCTTGTTATGTAAAAAAACAGTCTCAATCCAATTGGCTTGCTGAATCGGCGGGTGC
This sequence comes from Pseudoalteromonas sp. S558, assembly GCF_005886635.1. Taxonomy (NCBI): domain Bacteria; kingdom Pseudomonadati; phylum Pseudomonadota; class Gammaproteobacteria; order Alteromonadales; family Pseudoalteromonadaceae; genus Pseudoalteromonas; species Pseudoalteromonas sp. S558. Next base: position 543 of record NZ_PNDU01000015.1, read on the forward strand.
GCGTTGCGAAATAAAGTGTACAACGCATCTCGACAAAAATGGTCACTCACAAACGATATACTTTACAGCTCAATAATACTAATCTTATTTAAAGTATGCTTATTTCAAGCGCTAAATAGCACACTAATTTAAGGCAATTTGTATAAGTCGTTCCAATGTTTTTTTATTGGTTTAGAGCTTTCGTTTATTTGCCGACTAGTTAAAGTGCTACATGCGCTCTGTGATTGTTGTATGTGTGGGCCTGAGAGTAATAAAAAATACTTTTTACCATTAATATTTCTGTTGATAGTGAACAATGGAAAATCAGCTTTTATCAATTGAGGTTTTATTGCTTTTTTAGAGGTGTATGCGGCGTATTGACAAAAGTAAAGCCCTTGCGTGTCCTTTTTTTGCTCTCCCCATGCGCCTATCAGTTGCCAATCAGTAGATGCATATCGTCTAGCATCGACCATAAAACTGCCATGTAATGCAGGCGTTGAGTAGACATGGTTAATTGTTTTTTGCGCGTCTTGGGCGTTTGCATAAGGGCCTGTCACCAAGTAGTAACTGTCTCGGCTTTGATGTTTATATAATTTTAAAGGATGCACTTGCCAGTCAATCTCTTTTGCTACTATTGCTGCCGATTCAAACTTTTTAAATACACCAAGCTGAACAAAGTAAGACTTTTCTGATGGCTTATCAACTAACTCTATTGAGTTTATTGTATTGTTTTTAGGTTGCAGAACGATATCTTTTAAAATAATAGTATCACCCGTTTTAGAGGTAATAACGCGCTCAGGTAAGTTTTTAGCAACGAGATTTTTTATATTTAATGTATTGGCTTCAACTTCAATTTTGTAATTTCCTTGGCTCACATCAGAAAAATAATAATATCCGTCGTATTCGGTAGTTGTTGTATATTCTTTGTCGCCATTGATCTGCTTTAAAAAAACGGTTACGCCTGAAACAGGTTTGCTTTTATCATTATTTGCAAAATAAACAGTCCCTTCTACTTCATTAAAAATAACCATTGGTACATCAACTTTAGTCTGACCCCCTCGGTGAGCGTAGGTTTTTATTTTTCCAAGTACAGGCTGCAAATATGGATTTGGTAAAGTGCGTAAATCGACCTCTAAAACTTGCCCGCCGTGACTGCTTGGCAGTAGTGCTTTGCCTGTATTGTTTGTGAATTTATTTCGCCACAAATAATTACCGGTAAAGCGTACGTCTTCTAATGCCTCATCACCTTGATCAAATATTCGATTTTCGTTCCAGTCAATAAAAGCAGATGCTTCAAGCTGTCCGCCGCTAAGAGCTCGTGGGGTGTCAAATATCATATCTAACTCAAGATGATCAAAGCTAAATGTGCCGTTTAAACCTAATGACACGCGCCAGTCTCCACGACTATCGTATTGACCTGAAACTTGAACATTAAAAATGTCATAGCGGTAAGTATATTGATGGCTTAATTGCGTGGTCGCTGATGAGTTAGGGTTATACGACAACTGGGTTTGATTGAAGGAATCTTGTGTTTGCGGCCAACGTAAATTACTACGGAGACTAATTAGATCTCCCCCATTTATAGGCAGCCAATCAAGTGTATTTGTCCATTTCCAAGAAGCAATATCGATAGATGAATAAAGCTGATTGGTTAGCTTATCTTCTTGGTCATCATAAAAAAGGCGTCCAGCCCATGTGCCACCAATGTGATTTTTATTGATACCAAATGAAAATGTATTTTTGTTTGATTTACTTTCACGGGTTTCGTTAAGCCATTTCATATTCCAATTTAAAGAGTCAAACGAATCAGAACGGCCATTTAAACTAACCGACAATCTATTTTTAAGTGCATTACTTTGTGGCAAAAACAATGCACTCGAAAAATCATCTAAGGCGGTATATTCTAAATTGACGTTGACGTCGTTATAAAAATCGCTAGAGAATAACCCCCTGAAGCCCGCATAATAAGCATTGCCAGCATTAAGCTGTTTGGTAGATAAGAGTCGATAGCTGCCATGCTCGGTGAGTATATTTAACCCTGATGATATATAGCGAGTGTGCTCATCAGATCCTAGTTGAGTGATTTGCGCATCATAGGTTAAATTTTCACTGATCCCATATGAAACACTGGCTTTAAAGGTGTCACTAAATTTATTTTGAGTGCTTTGCTTGTTATTAAATATGCTTTTATCTGTTTCAAGTAACTCAACTTGGTAGCTTATTTTTCCTGGTGCTAGAGCATCTTGCCCTATTGTATATTTTTGAGTGCGTGTGATTTGCTCACCTTGTGGGCCAAAGAGCTTTATTTCAAAAATATTATTGCCGTAAAATGTTTCTATATCGATAAACTTAACTAAGTTATCGTCATTTGCTTGTGTGGTCGCTAAAAATTGCCCATTGCGGTATAGCTCAGCTTGCCAGCCGGGTAAAGCGGGTTCTTCAATGGTGATTGATGAAAAATTTTGTGCTGAGCGTGGATCGGCATTTGAGATATAAATGCCCCGACCTTGGCTTGAAGCCGTTGTGAGTTGATCTGATTGAGATTGAATATCACCTAATTGGTAATGAATGCGAGCTAATGAATGATCTTCATCGGTTAAGCTAAAGTCTTTGCTAATTTTAAAAAACGTATTATCACTGTTTTCATTTTTATTAAACCGAACCTCTGCTCGATGGTGAAATAAATCAAAATAGCTGTTGAGCCTAATTAAACCCTTATAACGTGCTTGCTTAGATGTGGCACTTGATGAAACCGTGTACTCAGAAATTGGGTATGTTAGTAAACGGTATTGATCTTCAATAAAGTGATCATATTGCGGGGCTATAACCTGCTTATGTGTGACTGTTGTGCTTTTTTTATCATTTGTGGTGCTTAATAAATCACTCATAAAGGTGACTTGCATGAGCGAATAATCAAATATTGAGTCGGTTTGTAAAAGCGTATTAATAACGGATAAGTCTACGTAGTAGTCGTAATCATCTTTAGCCCAAAAAGATGCTGTTGGTGTTACCGATTGTTTTGTTAGCAAAGTTGAACTTAGCGTTAGCTCAGTTGCATCAACTGTTGCAGTAAAGCTATCTTCGGTAACGCTAAAATTAATGCCCATCGTTGATTTTAGAACACTGATTGGTAGTAACAGCTTATTTGATGGCGTGTAGTAAGCTTCTAAGTCGGATACAACTGATCGACCATTTACTTTTACATTTACGATCACAAATGCCTCTTCATCAATAGGCCATTGATGAAGAGGCATTTGCTCATTAGCGAATAATGTTTGAGGCATAACAACACAGAGCAACAAACTAATTAAAGCGCTATAACGCAAGGCGTTTAGCTTAAACACGTGCTATTGAATATTAACGGGTATGGCTAACTCAATATTGCCACCATATTGGGGGTTTTCTGTGTATTTAAGTGTCAGCGGGCCGACAACAGGTTGTTGCAACGATATATAGACTTTACGACGCGATAAAGGCGTATAAACAGCTACGTTTGTTACTTCTCCGACAGGTAAGTTATTGCTATCTGTCAGTTCAAAGTTGCCATATAGCGAACGATTACCTGTTAGTGTTTGCCAAAACATAATGGTCGGTCGACCATTTTGGCTAATTAGCTGTGGGTTTATTAATTGTGAGTCAGCTTCTAACTGACCATGGCGAACAATAACCGGTACGCTGTAAGAAATCTTAGGGCGTATAGTTATGCCTACGGCATTAGGATCGGGAGCTTCTGATGCAACTATTTTAAGTACTGCTCTGTATTCCCCTGCGGGTAATTCTGCTTTTTTCCGCACCGTCATCCTTATCGCTTGCATATCTTTTGGCGCAATAGAACCACGGCGTGGAGAAAATCGTAACATGCCAGCTGCAGATCGCCCTTCTACTTGCTTAGGCGTTGCATCGATTAGTGAGCCTTCTTCGGTCATATCTTTGTGCGTGAGACTAAGTTTAAAATCGAGATTTTTATCAGAAGTGTTTCTGATCATTAATGAATTATTTTTAGTGCGGCCATCAAAATATAAACGATATTCAGATAAAGAAAGGTTTGCACTGCAAATTTGAGGCAATAGGAGGGTTAGGCAAAACGTTGCCCAACGAAAAAATTTAAAACTCATGAGACAACTCAACAACATGATAAAAAAAATGTGGAGCGTTAGGCTCCACACAATTTATATTATTAATAACCGAGGGCTATAACAATATAATAAATAATATTACTGGAAAGATACATCAACCGTGTAATCTACAGCATAAAGATCGCCCGCTGTAAGATCGGCTGCTACAGTCATAGCGCCATAAACACCAATTACGATATCTGTTGCGCTTGCATCAGTAGTAAATGGAGAAGCAACAGTATTTGCAGTTGTTACAGATGTAGTACCATCGGTGGCAGTAGTTACTGGAGCAAAAGTAAGGTTTGCACTTGTGCTACCAGATACAGTGATGTTCATTGCTGAATTTGGAGCCAAACCAGAAACAGTTACGCCACCCAATTGAATGTTTGCATCTGAAGCGTCACAATCGCCTGTTACTGCACCAGCGTTGTCCATTGTACAAGTTGAACCCGTTGCTAAACGAATTTTACCAAAATGAACAGCGTTATCTTCTACAAAAGTTGGTTCGCTCCAGCCATTTACACTTGCTTGTAATGTTTCGCTAGATGCTAATAAAGAAGTAGATGTCATTGCTAGTAAAGCAGTTGCTGCAAAAATTTTTTTATTCATAATTTATCCGTTATTTATATAATTATTATACTTACTACTACCTCCTTGTATTCCATATGCGGACTTAATTAGATAAGCGGCTGTAATCCATTAACGCTAACTTAACTTTAATGAATACAATATTCAATTTATTTGTTAACTAATTGTACTTATAAATTAATTATTGATAGTAAAGTATTAACAAAAGAATGTAAAAATGTTTCGTATTTATTTGAGAACTTTGTTTTTGCAGGCAAACTTCAAATTAATGAAGTGCCGTAATGTTAACAGCCTCACGTTAAGCTAAATAGTAAGCAGTAAAAATATGCTTTGAATGAGGCACTTTGATTACTCAATATTATGCAGAGCAATGAAAATGCACCTGTACTCAGCTTTTATTTAACAGTTTGAAATGCCCTATTTTGTAAGTATTGAGGTCACTCTTTCACTAATTTCTGGCAACACCTCTTGGGCAAACCATGGGTTCTTTTTAAGCCAAATATTGTTGCGCGGACTTGGATGGGGGAGTACTAAATAGCTTGGCCAATACTCACGCCACGATTTTACTAACTGCGTTAATGGCTGTTTTTTAGTATGGGGTAAATGGTATGCCTGAGCATGCTTGCCAAGTATTATTGTTAGTTCAATATTTGGCAGTTGAGCTAATAATTTTTCGCGCCATGCGGATGCGCATTCTTTACGGGGCGGCAAGTCCCCCGACCTTCCTTTCCCTGGGTAGCAAAACCCCATAGGTAAAATTGCAATATTGTTTTCATTATAAAATTCATCATTTGTGAGGCCAAGCCATTCTCGTAGGCGATTTCCGCTTGCGTCGTTAAATGGCAGCCCTGTTTCGTGAACTTTTATCCCTGGGGCTTGGCCTGCAATTAAAATACGTGCATTAGGGTTAAATTGTATTACAGGGCGAGCGCCCAAAGGCAAGTGAGACTCACAGATCACGCATTTACTAACTTGTTCTAATAATTTGCGGGTATTCATGTTTATTTGGCCTTAAATGCTCAATATTCGTTCTAAATAGCCGTTTAGAACAAATGAGTTGGTAAAAAATCGGTTTATTTTAATTTAAACGGGCATTAGTTAGTAAAATCGTGATCTTTAACCGCTACCTAGCTGTGGGCCTTTAAAAATCTATTGTTTATCAGCCCATACAGCAAATTCGTTGCCACTTGGCTCTGTAAAGTGAAAGCGGCAACCACCAGGAAACTCAAAAATGGGTTTTAATATTTTGCCTCCATGTAACTCTACTTTTTGATACGTGGCGTGAATGTCGTTACTATAAAAAACCAATAGTGCAGCGCCATTTTGAGTGAGCGATTTAAGCGGTGCGCTAAAAAATCCACCATCAAGCCCTTGGCCGCTAAACGCCGTATATTCAGGGCCGTAATCGGTAAATTGCCAATTAAATACACGGCTAAAAAAAGATTTAGTGGCTAATAAATCGCATGCAGGAAACTCAACATAATTTAGTTTTTCATTATTGTTCATCGTTATTAAAGCGCTTATAAATTAATGGTAAACCACCTTAAACCTTAGTGGGCTGCTAATCAAATATCCCCTTTATATTTGAGATCAGTATTTTACTAAGTTTGAATCGTGAAAGCTTAAATATTGTAAATGAGAATAACTATCTTTTGTATTTATAAGCTATATAATAGCGCCTAAATTTTTACTCTCTGTATTTAAGGGACTAACTCATTATGCAGGCACAATCGCTTAGCGCGCAGTTTTCACAAATTTTCAAACGTTCTTCTAGCTTTAACTACCAGTTTTTAGTGCTATCACGCTTTTTTATTGCCATTGTAGGCGGCTATTTTTTTACAGCAGCGAGCACGTCTTTGTTAAGTTTTTTATTACCACTGACTAAATCTGATGCGGTGTTGCTATGTGTATCGTTAAGTATTTTGATTTATGCACTCGTTTTTATTTATGCATTTTATGTAAAATCTTTAAAAATAGTTTGGATCAGTATTTTACTAAGTACGGGTGCGCAAATTAGTTTATTAGTAGCATTAAAGGACTGGCTATGAAAGACAGCTTTTTTCGGTCAATGACTTGGCTGCATACGTGGGTAGGGTTACTGGTATGTTGGTTACTCTATTTAATATTTTTTTCTGGAACACTTAGCTTTTTTAGAGATGAGATAAGCTTATGGAATCAACCAGCTATTCATAATGTGCAAACTCAGGCACAACGTATTGAAGCGCAACAACAGCAAATAATTACAGGGTTTGATTACTTAGCTACTCAAGGGGCTAATTCACAAAGCTGGCGTATTACGCTTCCAGAGTCGCGTATTCCTTATCTAGTATATGGCTATGCAAAACCAAAAGAACCAGGCCAGCGCCGCAGTAAATTTGAAAACACCCAGTTAAACCCTAATACAATGCAAAAGCTTGAGCCATTTGTAGAGACCAAAGGTGGTAACTTTTTTTATCGTCTACATTTTGATTTACATTACATTGATGTAATAACCGCGCGATGGCTTGTGTGCTTTGCAAGCTTATTTATGCTAATTGCGATTATATCGGGTGTAGTTATTCATAAACGTATTTTTAAAGATATGTTTAGTTTTAGACGTAATAAAGGCAGCCGCACATGGCTGGATGCTCATAATTTAAGTTCTGTGCTTGCCCTGCCTTTTCATTTAATGATTACCTACACAGGTATGATTACACTTATATTTATGTTGTTCCCCTACCCTGCGCAAACGACTTATGATAGCGGTATGCGCGATTTTTTTAATGATGTAACACCTCGCAATACGATTACAGATAAAGCCGAAGGCGGATCGGCAATGGTACCAATACAGCGTGTTTTGGATCAGGTTTATACTAAGTGGCCAAATGCTGATATTACCCGTGTACAAGTGAGCAATCCTAATATGGCGTCATCAACAATCACAGTATTGGTCAGTTCAGGTAAAACACTACGAGATCAAGCCCCACGTTTAATATTTAGTGGTGCCTCGGGAGAGCTCGTTGCTAAAACTGATGATGACTTAACAGCCAGTAAAGCGCTTTACGAATCGTTAAACTCGCTTCATACCGGTCGTTTGGCTGATCCACTATTGCGTTGGCTCTATTTTTTAGGCGGTGTTGCTGGCTGCGTAATGATTGGCTCAGGTTGTATAATGTGGGCAAAGCGCATACGCGATCGTATGAAAGCCGATGCAAAACCGTCACTAGGTTTAAAGCTGGTTGAAGGATTAAACTTGGCTACATTAATGGGGTTACCATTGGCTACCTGCACATTCTTTTTAGCTAACAGAATACTAAACCCAGAAATTACAGCGCGTGCTGATAAAGAAGTACTCGCATTTTTCTTAATGTGGTTAGCAGTTGCTGTTATTGCGTTATTAAAGCGTGGTAAAGGTCAGTGGCAAATTATGGCGGCTATAAATGGTACAGCGTGTTTAAGCGTACCTGTTGTGAATGCGCTTACCACCAACGGCAATATAGTTAGTTATTTACTGCATAAGCAGTGGGCTTTATTTACTTTTGATGCTGTGTTTTTGTTATTTAGTATATTGTTTTTTATACAAACCGAAAAATTACGTACTCATAAACAACCTACAAAGCGAAGCAATCATATTGTAAATAAAAAGCGAAAGGATCAAAATATATGATTGATTTATTATTTTTTAGCCTTTGTTTGTTTGCTTTTAACTGTTTTGCGTTGGCTAAATTCAATCATTTTAAAGATGTATTTAAAAAACGCCCCACTGAGTTACAGAGTAAAAAGCTGTTACTAATCGCTTGGATCAGTATTTTACTAAGTTTAGTGCTTTGTGTAGTAACGCAAGGAAGCTACGGGGCTTTGTTGTTTTGTGGATTCATGAGCTTGAGTGTACTGATCATAATGGTTTTTTATAATTTTTTTGTTGGTTTTGTGAAATACTTTAGTGTTTTCAACATGGCAGTTATTGCACTAAGTGGGCTATATATTGGCCTAAATTAGGCCGAGTAAGTAAAAGTCTGATCTGCAGCACATAAACCAAATTTCAAATAAAAAATGGCAAGTTATAAGCTTGCCAACAATAGAGGATATTCCGTGTTTCTAATACTTGCTGTCTCACGGCAAGTACACACAATATAACGATAATATATTTAAGTTACTTTACAGTGAAACTGTTTTTTATTACCACTTTAAAAGCGTCTACAACTCACTGTAAACCCCCTTTACATAGTCGGGTCTGTTGACCTTTCAGGATTGAAATTTGTTCTATCTAGGGGCGATTTAATTGCGGCGCGAGGTTTGTAACCTAGTGGGCTAAGTAAAAACCGAGCAACAAAGAGTAAATTGCCCCTAGGCAGAACCCAAAGGGCAGCGCATGTTTGGCATTTATGCTGCGTT
>NZ_PNDU01000150.1:0-21092 GCF_005886635.1 Pseudoalteromonas sp. S558
GTAATTACTCATTAATTATATGTTTGCAGGTGAAGGGGGAAATGTCTTAGCAGCGGCCTTAAAATTTACTGTAGGCGCCCAGCTTGCTCGCGCGAAAAGCGAAGCTTTTAAATTGAATTTACTTAATATCGCGCTGGCGACGGCAACTAAATATTGATCTGATATACAGATAAGTTTTACTGCAAGTAACTCCCTGCTTAAGTTGGAGCTTATAGGACCCCCATAAAAACCATTGTCGACTCCAGATAATTATGTTTTAAAGATTGTAACAAAAACTTATATTAGAAAATCTGAATAATGAATGAAAGGCTTTAGTATCTTGTAAAATAGCAACAAAATCATAGATATTAGTTGGATTTATATTTTATAGTACTGAGCATGCCTTAATCGCAGCAGTTATAGCTAAAGCACTTTGTTTAGAATACCCTCCGCCACCAGTGACAACAGTTGGTATTTCAAGGTTTTTCAAGTGAGAAAGTATGAATTTCTCCCGTTCAGCAACATCTTTAACGGTAAGTTTAAAACCACCTAATTTATCAATAGCCAACACATCTGTTCCGGCAATAACAAATGCTAGGGCATAATCAGCTTTTACTAACTTGAGTGCTTGATTTAACTTATCTAAATATTCATGGCCTTCAACACCACTTTTCAATGGAACAGGAAAATTGACTCTGTTACGCGTAAAATCAGAGGTTGGGTAAATATCTGCATTATATACATCTAATAAATGTACATTTACATTATCCTTGAAAGAATAGGCATTACCGTTACCGTGATGCGCATCAACATCTATAATCAATACTTTATCAGTTTCACTTAATTGACCATTCTTACGTAATTGTTGATAGCTAATTCCAATATCATTATAAATACAAAAGCCTTCCATATTAACGTTGCTAGCGTGGTGAAAGCCCCCTGATAAATTCCACATAATATCGCCAGAGCCCAATGCCTTTTCAGCCCCAAATAAAGTTCCCGCAACAGCTAAGCGCATAGGTAACAAAATTTTATTATCGAGAAAATTAAAGCTAACAAAAGGAATTTTAGGAACTTCCAAAGCCCTAAATACAAGCGTTTTACTTAAAACCAACTTTCTCATTAATTCATTGAGGTATTCATTGATCACGACAGATGAAACAGGCCCCATTGGATGGATTATTTCAATATTTAAGCTATCAAGCTCTGTAATTACTTTTGCAAACTTCTCACCATCAAACGGGTGCAAGTATTTTAGTAATCCTAATTGATAATTAAAGCGAGGCTCATAAATAATTTTCATGTCTATGCATTTTCCGTTTCTGCAAGTTCCTTAGCGTAACTTAAAACCCTAAGAAGTACTAAGTTACCTTGCACACCTGCAAAGGGGATACACCACTTTTTAGGATAGCCTTTAAATTTAACGTAGGCGCAAAGCTTGCTTGCGCGAAAAGCGAAGCTTTTAAATTGCCTTACTATCATTTAAGGCTCGCTGTACAACTTGATAGCAAATAGCACGCTGCTGCTCTTGATTTAAGCTAACTTGTCGCATTGAAAGGATAGTTTTAACTATTTGTTTATGAGAAACGATTGGAAAGATTGGTCTCTGCTTTAGCTCTACAAACCAACCAGGAAAGCATAAAACAGGTAAAATCGGAGTATTAAAACCGGTAGATTCATACAGCCATTTATTTACCCAATTTGCTTGAGTTTGAGCTTGCTTTAGCGGCTTACTTTCAAACCAAGAGGGGAATGCTAAATGATTATTCTCAAACTTCACTTTGTAATTTGTATCGTCTTTTATTCGCTTATGTCTGCCTTTGGTCTCAATAGCAAATATCCCATTTGGTCCAACAACTAAATGATCGACATTAAAGCCATCGGCCTGTATATCATGAAATACCTGATAACCGTGTGATTGTAATTCTATAAGTTCAGAAGCAACGGCGAGTTCTGCATCACGCCCAAGTTTTAACTTAATTAAATCGTTAGATCTAAGCCAGAGCTTTCGTGCAACATAGGCAAAGCCCAATACGATCATAGTAATTAAAAAGTAATTGAACTTACCGCTGGCAAACATTTCAGCAACACCTTTAATAGCAAAAGGCATTGTAACTATCAAAGCAGACAAAAAGATTAAGCCAATTACATCAACAATCTTATCATTAACTTGTTCATTGAGTGTTTGCGCAGCAACACGTTTAAGCTTTTTGCGATCTACAGGTAATTTCGCATTCTTCTGATGAAGCCATATCTTAAAAAGCAAAACACCTAATAATGAATAAACACTACCAATAATAAATAAAAGACTTAAACCTTGGTTTAATAAATCATCCATGATGAGTTCCTATAATCACAATGTTTACTTTATACCTTAAAAACAGGTACATGTCGCATTATTCAATACTCATGCTACAAAGTTCACCTAAACACTCGTAGGCGCAAAGCTTGCTCGCGCGAAAAGCGAAGCTTTTAAAATAATTTACTTATATCGCTTTGGCGACGGCAACCAAGGGGCGGTCTTCTTCAAATAAGCTCTGCTGCTAATAATTCATCCCTGAAGCCGGGTTCCTGTCAGCATCCATGCTTCCACTTCCTCAAGCTGCAAAGCTACGCTTTGGTCATTCGTCACCCACGGCGCCCGGGGATCACATTATTTCCTCAATTTAAATTACTCATCATTAATTTAATTTCGGGTGTGATCACGGGGGAATTGCCTAACCAACTGCTTTCATATTTGTCGTTGGTTGTGGCGTTATGTATATTTAATTATCTTAGCTGCTCGAGTCAATTTAATGGATTCCAATTTACCCTCATCATTAAGCTTTCCTAAATACCGTGATTTAGTTAAAACACTCAAACATGGTAAATCATTACCTACCGCTATTTACTTACATAAAAGTTCGCTTGAAACAGCACTTCAACCAGAGCTACTAAGTTTTATTCAGAGCACTATAAACCAATTAAACATTGATGAGCCGTGGAACTTACTAAAACTCTATAAACGCGATTTAAAATTCACATTACTAAACTATCCCGACTTTGATAACTATGCTTACCCTGCACTTCATACTAGTTATACAATCGACGCGGCAGAGCTAACAATAAAAACAACAAACTATAGCAATTCGGATAACCCACCTATATTGCATCGAAAAGAAACATTTATTTTGCCCTCCAACAATAATTACAACGCCTTTAAAAAAATAACAAACGAAGGTGAACAAATAGGCTTATACCAAAACACTAAAAGCATTGGTTTTAAACAACAGTGGCAAAACTTAATAAAGCGTAAAGGTTACAAGCTAGACGAGAAAGGAATGCTTCATAAAGTCGCAGAGGTTAAACAACCCAAAATGGAGCAAAAAAGAGAAGTAATACAACGCCATTTAACTGCAATAAATCGTGATAGGCTTTCTGCACCTTTTCAAAAGTTGGCAAAGTATGGTTATTTAAATGGTGATTATTCAATACTCGATTACGGCTGCGGCCTAGCAGACGATGCTACAGAGCTTGAAGCCCACGGGCTTAATATAAATGCGTGGGACCCAGTGCACCGCCCCAATGGGTGTAAACAAAAAAGCGATATAGTTAATTTAGGGTTTGTACTTAACGTAATCGAAAACGTAAATGAGCGTACCGAAACGCTAAAAAATGCTTACAAGCACACAAATCAGCTACTTTTAGTATCAGTAATGTTAGCTAACGAAGCCAAGCAAGAACACTTTAAACAATACAAAGATGGCGTAATTACTAAATGGAATACGTTTCAAAAATACTATAGCCAAGCTCAAATAAGAGCTTACATAGAGCAAACCCTAAACGTTAAAACAATGGCCTTTGGGCAAGGCATAATTGCTATTTTTAAATGCCCACAGCTAGAAGAGGCACACCACCTAGAGCTTCAATTTCAAAATTATAATTGGCAACACATAACACAAAGAGCGCAGCCAAAGGCATTACCTAAAGCACAACAAAAAACCTTATTTGAAAAACACCAAACATTACTTGATGACTTTTGGCAACACTGCCTTCACTTTGGTCGTTTACCTGCAAACGACGAGTTTGAACAAAGTACAACACTGCGCAAATACTTAGCCAGTCACAATAAAGCATTTAACTTGCTACAAAATTACTATGAGCAGAATGAGTTTGAGCAAGCACAACAAAAACGAAAGCACGATTTACTCGTTTACTTTGCACTTAGTTTATTTGGTAAACGCCAAGCTAAAAGTCATATGCCTGCAAGGCTAACGCGAGATCTAAAAGTTCACTTTAACAATTATAACCAAGCGCTTGAGCAAGCTAAAAAACTACTTTTTTCAATTGCTGATCCCACTAACATTGGCAATGCCTGTTATCAAGCCTATGAGCAGATTCAACTCGGTGAGTTACACGACAACCACTCATATATTTTACCCACTCGTTTTTTAAACCAACTCCCCGCAATACTACGTGTTTACATAGGCTGTGCCGTGCAGTTGTATGGCGATATTGACGATGTAGATTTAGTAAAAATACATATGCGCTCCGGTAAAGTTACTTTTTTAAAATATGATGACTTTAATAAAAAACTACCGCTGCTCACTGAGCGAATAAAAGTAAAAATGCTAGAGCAAGATATCGACTACTTTTATTACGGAAGCGACTACCCGCTACAGCCACTTTATAACAAAATAGATTATTTACTAAAAAGCAGTAATGGATATAAAAACCAACAACGATTTGATAAAAAGCTTACTGATATGCTTAAAGGTGTACCCAAAGCAGAATGGCCCAATTGGTCAATATTACAAAAGGTGTTTGAATATTGGGCTGTAGAATTAAAAGGAGATAAGTTTTTTAAAGTTAAAGAGCAAAGCTAATCGCAGTTTAAAACACCCATCGTTTTTAGCTTTAACATACCACTCGAGCCTGTAAGAGCATGAAACTATCTGTAAACGATGATAACTTGTTCCGCAGTCAGTTATCATCGTTTACAAATTTAATAAATGAACACTTACCCAATATTTCAGGTATGCTTGAATCAATCTGATTTTTTAAGGTAATTTGGTTTAAGCGGTATTAGTTAAATACTTGTACTTTTCCCAAACAGCCCACTCATTTTGTCGCCAAAAAAATGTAAATCGTTAACAATATCTTTATGTCGTGTTTCTACTTCACGGTTAATAACCTGATGTAGGCGATAAAGTGCCTGTCTCTCTGTCAATAAGCCTGTTACTTTTTGGCAACTAATTAAAGACACTTTATATTGAGCCGTTCTGTAACGTGACCAAGCGCGAGTATAACCTTCCAGCCTATTTATAAAATAAAAAATGACAGACATCCCCAACCCAATACCTAGTAATGGAATTATAATAACGCCTAAGTCCATATTTAGCATTTTTAATACCGATGGTATAAAATAAGTTGATATTATTAAAATATTAGATTTCGACTTGATAACGCCTAAATCAGTGACCAAATCGGGCAGTAAACTTATAAATAAAATAAAGCATGCTAATAAGCTTAAAAGCCATAACTCAATACTTTCATAATCGCCTTCAAATTTTCCTATAAAGAATAAAGAACCGGCAAACATCGCCAAAAAAAGCCCTTGTTTCATTGCAAAACGACAAACATTACTCTTTTTTGCAAACCAGACCACATAGCTGTTTAAATAATCTGAGTAATTAGAGCATTGGCGTTCGAACGATTGATAGTTTCCAAAATCATGCCACTGCGGTGAACTCTTGTATTTTACTTTTTCATTTTTCATTTTAATAACTCAATTTTTTAAAACGCCAGATTTTGCCGTTACGCACTATTTGCTCTAACTTTGCAATTGCATCCATAGAAGGTAAACGTTTATCCAACTCGATAAGAATATGTGCATATTCATTACGCAGATTTGTTGAAAATATACCAGGGTCATCAGAACCTAATACAACGGGCACTTCCATGCCTTTTTCTTCGGTTACACCTAACCAATCAAAAATATGGTGCTCACTGTGATTTTCATAAAAACTAATTCGTACGTTACTTGTTGGGAGGGACTCAATAGCCATGTGGCGACGATTAATTTTACCTAATACATATTTTTGTAGCATACGAAAAACTTCATATGTAAATGCTTTTTCACAAGGGCAAGTAAGATCAACTTCTATCAATTCTTCATATTCATAAACATAGTTTGTGTTATTAATGCCATGGTATTTTTCGAATATCTCGAAAGCAACTTCTCGCTCAGCTTTAATGGTTTCAATATGCGCTAACTCCTTGCGGATGTCATCTCGTAGGTAACTGTTGCACGCACGTTTTAATTCAAAAGCTAAAATAGGGTCTAAGTAGCGTAATTTCCAAGCATCATAAAGATCTTGTGCCGAGTATCCTTTTTTATATATTTTTGCTGAAAGTTTACGAATTTCACCTTCCATTAAATGTAATATGCGTCCTTCAATATCACTTTCACACAATATACGATATGAAAATACTAAGTCGTCCAATCTCTCTCCTTGCTTCATAACAAGGGTACTACCAATTCTGTCACGCCAAAGTGTTGGATTTATTCCAATTGCCGTTCCGTGACCAATTCGATTACCTGTTTTTAGCTCTAAGAAGTCGATTGCTTCGGCTACAGTTCTGATCCCCGATAATAGATGAACAAAATCTTCACCTGCATGAAAAGTAAAATTGTGATAACCATTAGCTCTAAGTCGTCTAAACACAGGTGCAAATGTTTCAGGTCCTGCATCTAACTCATTAGACGCCGCATCAAAGCCAAATAAAAATTCATTCAACCCGCTATACCTATTTGTCAATGCAACCATAGCTCGACGAGTTTTTTCTATTTCATTTCTTAGAGAGAACTGCCTACATGTCCAGCCAAAATCATGCTCTCCTTTTTTTAGCTTTATCAATCTGCTATCTGGTTTCTTTATAAAATGGGCAAGTAAGCCAAGCTTAAGACTCCCTCTACTTTGCTGAGCAGAGCTCAGTAAATCAAGTAAACCATAAGGAACAGTATTATTAGCCGAGTTAGATTTTTTTTCACTATTGAATTTATCAAAATCTTTTAAAATAGACTTTAACGTAGCTATATTATCTTCTAGTTTTAGACTGGGTGCATAACGACCCTCCAATAAAGCTATATCACTTTTTTCTTTGTAGGAAAATTGATGGAAACGAGAAACAAATTCAACTTCGGCCGAGCGCCGCATCTGATTAAAAGTAATTTTTTGAAACTGTTCAAAACCTATATTTTGAGTTTGCTGTACAATTAATCGCATAAATTGACACTTTAGCAGTAGATAATAATAAAGAGCTTGAGCAAACTCATCATCGTCTCTACGCGAACTTAAGTAGTCAAAAATTAGTATTAAAAATAAAGTTTCCTCAGCTAATGGGGTTTTATTTTTTTTATCTATATGACTCAATAAGTTTTTAAACTGTACAAAAGCCTTTAACCCATCTTGCTCTACTGTATCAATTGCATTAAAACTTCCAGCCATATTAATACTTACAATATTAATACTCTCATCAGGGCTAAAGACTTTTTTTAATAATGCCCCCCTTAAAAGCTTAGCCGTTCTTAATCGTTTAAACTGTTTTCTTTGATTAAATCCCAATTCATCGGCAATATACTGCTCTTTAACTAAGTTATTATCTTTTGCCCATAACAAGGTATTAGCAAATGTTTTTGGCTTTTCAAGTGCAATTCTCCACACTTGCTCTATTTCTGTTGAACCACTTAAATGAACATGTAAGTCATCTAACTGGAGCCGCTCTATCAACTCATCTAATCTAGGATCTTTAATTGAAGGTAGTACGCTATATCTAACTTGTGGTGATATTACTTTTTCTATGTAATCAAGTAATTCCGTACGGCTAAATATATTTGGTGAACCATATCTTTCTCTTAAAGACTCGGCAACCGCTATTATTGGCGGTACCTCTGTGATTAACTCTTGCCACTCGCTAAATAAATCTGTTTTTACAAGAAGTTGACCATTTGTAGTTGGCTCTACATACCGAGAAGCTAACTTGTTTAATACCTTAAGTAGGAAGTCTGATAGGCTACTACCTTTTGTATTCAATAATAAGCTTTGTCTATTTTTTATTAAGTAATCCGGTCGTTTAGCATTTCGACGATGTACTCCCTGAAACAATAATTGACTTAGCTGACTTGGTAAAATAAAGCCATTCTCAGTATAAAGCCTTAGAGCTTCGGAGTTTCGAAAACTTTCTCTAAGTAACTCTTGAGGCATTATTTTTTATCGCCTAGTGTGTTGTTTTCATTATCGTCTAGTATGTTATTTTCATTTTGATTGTCGGATTCGTTTTTATTAGCGACTGCGTTTTCATCATCTTGCTTTTGTTTTGAAGTCGCTTCTTTATTTACTGTGACCTCTTTAAATATACTTGCTACATTCTTAAATTTTTCACTAGTGTTAAGTGGTACGCTATTGAGAATATCCCACAGACCATGGAAACTTACTTCATTATCACCATTCTTCCATGTTGCAGTTATTGCAGACTTGTAATCTAGTTTTTCTTGGTTAGCACCAGTGTAAGAATAAAATTGGGCCACATGAGTATTAAACCAATTAACGCCTTGATAATGGACGACTTTCTTTTCAGAGTGTGGATATAAAAAGACGCCAATCAACGGACATGATAAAAAAACATCTAATAGTGGGTATTCGCTTAAATCTAAGGAGCTCTGCTTCTCTAACTCATCTTTCCCAATATTTTCGATAAATACACGGTCCGAGGTCGGATTGGATTTACTATTTAACTTTTTAGAATTAAGTGAATGCTTATTCTCTTCAAAGTGTAATGCACTTAAAAAAGCAATTAAATGACGATGTAAGAGGTTACCCAAGTAGGGATCTAACTTTCTATTCTCTTGGCACATTGAATCCGCATTTTTATAATATCTTTTTAAGGCGCTCTCTAAAGTTTGTTGAGAAACTGAAATTGTTTGGAACCTTTTTTTAGTTTCAGCAATCCATATACTTAAAGCTTCAAAAAATTGGCCCCACGTATTTTTTCCTTCTGTATCGAAGTCAAGCTCGTCTTCCTCTCCATCGTCAATTAGACTTGCTTCATCATCAAGAAACACCGGCTTTGGTAATATTTCTTTATCTACAAGATCTTTTAATTTTTCAGTAATCTCGTCTTCTGTTTCGACTATTAAAATTTCAGCGATACTAGCAATCAACAACGGAAAACAAATATAGCTTTTTCGTTCACCTTGACTAGTGTTTGTTTTCACAGTCATTAAGTGAACTAAATTAGGAAGCCCACCAAATGTTGAAGGTAAGTCTGATAACCTATTGAAAATACCTTTTTGCCCAGTTAACTTATCATTTTGTAATTCGATTACTTTCCAATACTCTCTAAGATAAATATTTTTCTGTGCCTCAATGCGACTCTTCTCAAAGTCTATCTTTTCAACAAAGTCTTTTAGAATGACTCGTTTTTCTTTGCCCTTGGTGTCTTTTGATGGTTTGTATCCCCAAACCCTTTTCAAGGCACTATTTATTGTGAAACTTTGGTTATCCGGAACACTAATAGCCAATACTCTCATGCTACTCGATAAGTGAGAAATAATAGAGGATGCACGTAAGCTAAAATCGTATAGCTCTGGTGAGTTTTGAGTGTTTAGATATTCAAACAGCTCTTTATCCATGTTAGGAATGAATTGAAATATAAAATTAACCGAACTATTTCTCAAAGAGCAAGCTATAAAACTTTTCGGCGATATATGTTTAGTAAGAGCCGTCAAAGATGAAAAAGTAATTGCTAACTGATTTTGATTAAAGTGTTCATATGTTGGTAAGTATGGCTCTAGCTTGTTCTGTAGCTTATTTGCACTTAGCCAATGCCAGTAAGCATTAAAAACTCTATTTTCAAATGAAGTTGAGCTCATTAATCCATCTGTATCAATATTTTGTGATAATAGGGCTGAAGAAAATATATCCGTCAGTCTATGATTGACATTTGTAAGAGCATTTCTTAACTCTTCGTAACTTTGCTCTTTAGTGAGCTCTTGAGTCGTTTTTAGAAATTGCCAAATAGTTCTAGCTGGCAAGCTGAGAATCGCATCGATATAAATCTGATTCTTATTATTTCTACCTAAAATTTTATTAAAAATTTTATTAAGATAACTTTGCAAACTCTCACTATTACCCTGTCCTGCAGTAACTTGAAAAGACAAAGAGTCCCCTTTTTCCTCAACCATTTTACGTAGACTCTTCATATGAATACGATTCTCAGGTTTAAGAACTTTTAATAAATATTGTTCTTCTAATCGATCAATTTTCTGTATTAAAGGATCACTTTCCCAGGTATTTTGATGATTATGAAATTTATTATTTGGTCTATCATAATTCAGAACAGTGTCACCTATGGATTCTAATACAGCTCTTCTAATAAGAGTTCTATACAAATCAATATCACCAGAAATTATTATTATTAATTGCTTGTGTGTTAAGTATTTTCTTACAGTTTCTAAGACCGGCCATCCTCTTTCAAATTGAGTATCAATATCATCAAATGTAATAACAAGAGCCTCTTTCCCCATTAGTTCAAGTGACGATTTGATAAACTGATTCAAAGCAACTTCTAAGCTAAGACCTTGCTTTGCTTTTTGTAGGCCTGACTCTAAAACATAATTTTTATCTTCCCATTCATCCCCATAGTTTGTCTGAGCACCTATACCATCTATTTGACACAATCCACCGGCTAAATCCGTTAATGTTTTTTGCCATATTGAATATTTTTCGTTAGAGATATTTGTATTAGGGAAGGACTTGTCTATCTTTGTTTTGATCAATGATATTATTAGTACAAGAACATTTTCTTTAGAAGATACTAAAGTAGGGTCTATTACTGGTAAAACTAAATTTTCACCATCCTTGTCATTAGCCAAATCATCTAAAATATTTCTTATAAATGTAGATTTACCAGTCCCCCTAGCACCGCAAATAGTAATTGCATTATGAGCACGCTCATAAAAGAGCTCACTATCATCTTCACTTTTCAACTTTATATTTTTTAAAAAACCACTAATCTTTAGTTCAAAAGAAGCTTTTGCGTCAATCTGAAAAAGTTGATTGTTTCCAAGACTAATAACGTCTGTTGGCATATCAAGATTTAGTTCAATAGTATTTTTATTTACATCTGTTTTAGTTGGCATTTAAATATCCTTTTTAGATTATTATTCATTAAATCATAACTATAAATAATTCAAAGTCGAAAAAGGAACAAACATCAAAATAAAAAGTTAATGCAAACTGAACAAGAAAAAGCTTTGTTATTTTTAACAAACAAATGATTATAAGTTATCATTTAAAATGTTACACTTTGCTAAAAATAACAAACTAGAATTAATTATGTTTGAAAACAAATATTGCTATTCATTTCCAGCAGTAAGAGGGCAACAAGCAGGTCGCCCTTTTTACATTGCTACTTGCCCACTTAGAATTATTCCTAAAATATTTTTATTTGATGAAGAGGAAGTGCCTGCAGAACTACGGGCACAACGTACTTTAAATCGGACACGCCTCCCTGAAATGGTACGTTATTTAGTTGATAACCCTAAGGAGTATGTATTTTCGTCACTTACCGCATCAGTCGGTACGGAAGTACGGTTTATTCCTCATGATGGGGCTCATGATTTAGGTGTATTACAAGTACCTATGGATGCTGAAATATTGATTAATGATGGGCAACATCGCCGTGCAGCCATTGAAGAAGCATTAAAAGAAATGCCTGAGCTAGGTCAAGATAATATATCTGTTTTGTTTTTTGTTGATGAAGGCTTGAAGCGTAGCCAACAAATGTTTGCCGATTTAAATAAGTATGCTGTAAAGCCTAGCCCTTCAATTAGTGCGTTATATGATTTTAGGGATTCGTCTGCTGGTGTTGCGCGTTACCTAGCAACAGAGATAAAGCCTTTTGTAGGTTTTACTGAAATGGAACAATCGACTGTTTCGCCCAAAAGTGCCAAGCTATTTACGTTAAGTAGTATTAAACAAGCAAGCCAAATACTGCTCAGTAAAAATGCAAAGTCGCATTTTGAAGATGGTGATTTACAAATTGCAGTTAGTTTTTGGCAAGCGTGTTTTGGTGTTATTACTGAATGGCAACAAGTACATAATAAAGAGCTTTCTCCTGCTAATTTTAGGCAAGAGTATATTCATGCTCATGGCATTGGTTTACATGCGTTAGGCCGCATGGGTAAGTCATTAATTGCACAGCACCCTAGAGATTGGCAGCGTGTTCTGCAAAAGTTAAACAAAATAGATTGGCGAAAGAGCAACCCTATATGGGACAATAGAGCATTGCACCACGGAAAATTGTCCAAAGCTTCTAGTAATATTAAACTCACTGCCAATATTTTGAGGCAGGCTCTTGATTTACAACTTGAAGGCGATGATAAAAAACTAGAAGAAGAGTTTAGTAGTAATCATGTTTGAATTTCAAAATTATGACGATATCCATGACTACATGGATTTTATCGAAGACCAAACCTTTGCTGAGCGTCCTTTAAAGGAGCAACTCGCGGAGATTCAATATTTATACATGCGTGAAAACCAACCTTGGGTTGTTGCTTTTAGCGGCGGTAAAGATTCAACCGCTATATTAACGCTTGTGTATTTAGCTCTACTTGGTTTAAGCCCTGAACAACGTACGAATAAAGTTTACGTTGTGTTTTGCGACACCTTAGCTGAAGTCCCTATTTATCTGCAAAAAGCGCTAAATGCTATAAAGACACTACAACGCGCAGCGAGTATTACAGATTTACCAATAGAAACTCGCGTTATTACCCCCAAAGCCAGTGATACTTTTTGGTCTCGCTTACTAGGGCGTGGCTATCCTGCGCCTAACTTAAAGCTGAATCGCTGGTGTACTGAAAAAATAAAGCTAAATCCATTCAAGGATTTTGCTAAAACTGAATTTAGTGCAGACCAAGCTCCTATTGTTGTTATTGGTTCTCGCTCTCAAGAAAGTAAAAACCGCGAAGATATATTAGAAAAATACCATTCTGGTAAAGAGTATTTTGATGAAACTGACCCACACTACCGAAGGTATGCACCAATTAAAGATTGGCAGGTTCAGGAAGTTTGGCATTTACTTGGACAGAAAATTGCTCCAAGACAATACGCTGAACTAGGCCCTTGGGAAACCCCTTGGGGTACATCTAACATTGCCTTAGTAGAGCTTTACGACAGTACAAACTCAACTAGCGGCGAATGTCCTTTAGTTGAAACTGCTTCGTCTCCGGGTTGCGGGAAATCTCGCTTTGGCTGTTGGAGCTGTACGGTAGTTACTAAAGATAAAGCAATTGATGGGCTTATCGCAAATGGTGAAACTTGGTTACAACCTTTAGCTTCTTTTAGAAATTTCTTGCATTCGACTACTGAACCCAGTGTAAAAGGGTTGTACCGTCAAAATCGCAGACGCGACGGAAAAGTAAGCGTAAAACACGGTATGCAAGAAGAAAAAGATATTGAGTTTATTCACGGTCCTTACTTTCTACACCTCAGAAAAGAGTGGTTAGAGCATCTATTAACGATGGAGAAGGAAATTAATGAGCAAGGCAGAGATGTTTCGTTAATTACAGAAGATGAACTTCATGAAATACGCACTCAATGGCGAAATGATCCGTTAACTCCTGACTGGGCTGATGACTTACCCAAAATTTATAAGCGTGTATACCCTAACGGACCGGTTGAATTTTTAGAGGATGACGGCAATACATTTACTAATGTTGAATCTGAAATGATTAACCATATGGCGAAAGTTCATCAAATTGATGCCGAATTAGTTAAAAAGTTAATTGATTTAGAACTTAGTTTGTCGGGACTAGGCAAGCGCCAAGGTATATTTAATCGTTTAGATAAAATACTGCGTCAAGACTGGGGGAATGTAGATGCTGCAAAGCAAAAACGTGAATCAGAAAAAACGCTACAGTACTCACTATTGCAAGATATAAATGAAATTCAAGCTGAGTTAAACGGAATTGACTCACTAATAAACAGCGATTTATAAACAATGATTATTACGAAGCTAAGTTTAAATAATTTTAGAGTGTTTGCTGGTAAGCATGAGATTGATTTAAGACCTGAAAAAGATAAACCTATTATACTTTTTGGTGGTTTAAATGGGGCAGGTAAAACAAGCATTTTAACTGCAATACGATTTGTTTTATTAGGTAGGCAAGCCTTTTCTGACTCACTTTCAAATCCTGCTTTTATAAATGAATTACAAAAACTTATTAATAATAGCGATGGTAAAACTGATAATAAGCGAGCATCTTTAGAGCTTGAATTTAATTATGTAAGACAAGGTATTTGCTACAACTATTGCGTGAAAAGGCATTGGCAATACGGTTCCATTGACGAACTCGTTATTGTTGAGAATGATATTGAAAAATTTGAGCTTAATTACGAGCAGGCTCAGGCTTTTTTACTTGAATTAATACCAACAGGTATTGCCGATCTCGTTTTTTTTGATGGTGAAAAAATAGCCGAACTTGCTGAAGATAATTCCGGAGCAATTTTACAACATGCAGTAAAACGCTTGCTTGGGTTAGATATAGTAACTCGTTTAAAAGAAGACTTAAGAATCTATCTGCGAAAAGCAGGTATAGCGGCAAGTGAAGAAAAACTTAAAGAACAATACCACGCATTAGAATCTGAAAAAGATGAGTTACTTGCGCAGGCTTTGCTAAAACGAAGTCAAGCCGATTTAGTATTCAATAGCATTACCGAACTGAACCTTAAAATAACATCTGCAGAACAAGATCTGCTATCCGGTGGTGGAGCTTGGGCATCAAGTCGTGAAGCTACAATAAAATCTACAGATATAAACATTCAGAACAAGGCTGTACTTGAAAGCCGGTTACAACAAGAACTAGAAGGCGATTATGCCCTCAGTTTAGCTCAAAATACACTGTCTGCCCTCCTTAATGAAATAGCTAAAACTCACGGTGCGGCTAAAAAAATTGCTTTTAAAAACCAGCTTAATTCATTTTTAGAACAGCATAACTCAAAACAATTTTTTGATTATAAAGATCAGCTACTAAGCGCTGCTAGTGAATACAGTAAACCGGAAGATAATTTAACAACGTTTGATTTAAGTGAGCAACAAAGTGCATTGCTTCATGCACAAGTTACTCAACGTGCACTTAGTTCTTTAAAAAATGCCAATGCTTTAAAGCTCGAGTTAGTGGAACTACAAAATATAATTGAAAATGCTTCAATTAATATAGCTAGAGCCCCAGAGCAAGAACAGCTACAACAATCTTTTGATAAATTAAGAATTTTAGAAAAAGAAAAAAATATCTTTGTTAAAGATTATAAAAATATACTACTTGAAGCTAAAACACTCTTTAAAAGTGCGCAGGATTTAACAAGTAAGTTAGTTAAACTTCAAAAAGAAATGAAAACGGCGTTTGGCGAGGAAGATTCAGCTATTAGAGCAAGTAGAACTATTACATTATTAGATGAGTTTGCAACTGAACTAGCTAAATTAAAACTGACAGAGATTGAAACCAAGTTTATAAAATCTTATAAAGAACTCAATAGAAAAGAAGATCTTAAGATTGATATTAGTATTGACCCTCAAAGTTATAATGTAATTTTGTTAGATAACTTTGGTAATAACATTGATAAAAATGGTCTTTCTGCTGGTGAGAAGCAAATTTTCGCTATTGCAATGCTTGATGCATTAGCTGCAATTTCAGGTAAAAAACTCCCTGTAGTAATCGATACTCCTTTGGGTAGATTGGATTCAAACCATCGAGATAAGCTTGTTCAGCACTATTTTCCTAAAGCATCTGAGCAGGTAATTATTCTTTCTACCGACACTGAAATAAATGAGCAATATATAAAGCAAATGAAAGATTCTATTTCTCGTAAATATGATATTAGTTTTGATCAAATTACAAAAACATCTTCTGTAACTACTGGTTACTTTTGGGATGAAGACAAGGTAGGTGTTGTATGATTTTGCCTAATAGAGGAATGAAATTAACTAAAGAAACTGATGAATTTTTAAGGCGTTTAAAGGGGCGAACAAAAGTAACACCTAACATTTTAGCTAGAATGGCTTTTTTTATATCTGTTGAAAGCGGCAATCGCTATAACAATGAGCCAATTGAACTAGATGGAACTCTCTCTTTAGATAAAGTAACTTGGCTTGGGGATACTACATTGGCTACAGAAATGACTTTGCAAATGTTATATCCAGAACAAAATACTCAAGAAAATACAAAAGCGTGGGCTTACCACGTAATGCAAGGCTCTAAAAGCTTCAGGAACGCAAAGAGTATTGGAGATTTAGTTTTTTAATTTCCTAAAAGATACTTAGTTTTATATAACAAAGTTAAAGCTCTCTATCTCCCCGTGATCATATCCAAAAAATTAATGAGTAATTACATACAGAGATGTAAGTTAAGCTTTAACCCCGCCAAGGATGGCGAATATGGGGAGCTTGCATTTGTAGCAATTTGTTAACTTGAGAAAACAGCGCAACCCTCACGTTAGCTATGACTTTAAAACCAGAATAGTAATAATCGACAGTCGCCATTCTTGGCCGCCTCCTCAACGAGACGTAAGCTCGGCTCTAGTTAAAAATCTCAGCTCTAAGATATTAGCATGTAATTAAATACCACCTAATCAGTCATTAACACCTAAATGACTGATTAGGTACTCATTAATGAGATCAGAATACGCTTTAAAATGGTGCAGCAGTTAGGCGATATAATTCGCCAGCACTGCGCATAACAAGCGTGATCCCTATTTTTGAATAACGGTTATGCACTTCAAAATTGAATCAGCGGTATGCTAAGCGCGACATAAATCACGCTTAGCATTTTTTACGCGTTTAGTTATTACTTTTTTCTTAGCCAAAAAAGACTCGCGGGAACCGAAATCCACGCCTGCTTACCTAATGAATCAAGGTAAACACCGACCTCTTCTTTACTGCCTGGGCTGTAATATGGCGGCTGTTCTTTTAGTTTTTCTTGCCCTGTGAGTATTTTGGCAAAGTGTTTACTTTGCTGCTGGAGCATTTTTTTGTAATCGTTAGCGGGTTTTGAATCGCCATGCTTTACAAAAGCACTTAGCGCACGGCTTGCTGTTGCGTGTAGCTCTTCACTGTCGGAGTTAACCAATAGACTGTCTAACTTGTCCCATTCTTTATTAATTATTAGGCAATTCATTAATAAAAAGCGATTACCTTGATTATCGTTTGGGTTTAGCTTTAGTAACTCTTCGAGTTCTGATTGCGCTTTTTGGGTATAACCATGCAGTGCGTGTATTTTTGCTCGATGCGCGCGAAGCATCATATAAGGGCGTGTTTCTTGCAGCCCCCAAAAGTGCCCAGTGTTGTCTTTAATAAATTGCTTTGTAATGTGCCCTTCCATCAATTCTAAAAGCATCTGCATTGGCTCAAGTGCTTTTAGCTCTGTATCGGCGAGTACCAGTTCAAGTAGTTCATCAAGCTCATCTAATTCATTTGGTTCTTCGTCTAAAAAGAGGTTGTTAAATTCTGCTTCATCTTCATCGCTTAAAGTTAGGTCATTACTAAATCGAAGTTCAAAAATAGCGTCGGCCATAAAATAAACATAATTACGTTTATATTC
The DNA here is from genome assembly GCF_005886635.1 of Pseudoalteromonas sp. S558. Taxonomy (NCBI): domain Bacteria; kingdom Pseudomonadati; phylum Pseudomonadota; class Gammaproteobacteria; order Alteromonadales; family Pseudoalteromonadaceae; genus Pseudoalteromonas; species Pseudoalteromonas sp. S558. The sequence continues at coordinate 17,618 of NZ_PNDU01000150.1, forward strand.
TTGGGCGTTATATTGCGCAAATTCACCAAATTCTTTTGCTGCTGCTTTTTCACTAGAAAATGCTTTTAAAACGCTGTTCAGGTTATTAAGAGCCTGTTTTTGCTCTGCATCAAGCATGCGTTTATTTATATGTTTAAGTGCCTGTAAAACCCCTTTACAGTAACTTGGTAGGGGCATATTAGGTTTAAGTGAATCACGGTAATCTTGTTTAGACAGGCTACACTTAGCAGGCATTTTTAATTCGTTTTGAATTACTTTTTCCATGCACTGGTTATACAGAGCCATTAAGCTTTCTAAGTATTTTAGTTCAGTCGCATTTTGAACATTAAGATCTCCAAATAGATCTGGTTGCCACTCACTCGGGTTAAGCAATTGTGGTAATACACCCAACCCCATTAAATAACCCTGAATAAAGTAATAATCTGGTTTTTTAGCGCTTAATGCACTCAGTTTTATAACATCGTTGCGTATTTTTGTTGGCGACATAACGTGCTCTGCTATATATAAATTTAGCTTAGTGTACCGATAGCTAAAGTTACCAACAATATAATTTGTTAAATTTATAATATAAGTCAATGTGTAATTAAGTGCTCGGCCCCCGTGCTCGTTTTGTAAATTGCCTCGCATTTATATTTTTACACATCCCTTTTTTCACTAAAATACTCAAGCTGGTTTATACTGTATTAATAATAAACAAATAATAATTAAAACAGAGCTGTAATGAAGAGACTAAACACCCTTTTATTCTATTTACTTTGCACTGCATCACACAGCGCTTTTGCTTGCGACAGAACATTTACTATTGCCTCCCACGATGCCTTTTGGCCGCCATATGTCATGGGAATGAGTGATATATTTAAAGGCACTGAAGTAGAGGCATTAAATATTATTTTTAAAGACTCCCCTTTTTGTTTTAAAGTGGAGCTGTTGCCTAATTCAAAACGCGCTTTTACCGAATTAAAACATGGCCGAATAGATATAGGCTGGGCTGCTAGCTATACCGATGCACGTGCTGAATATGTTTACTTTACCGATAGCTACCGAACTGAGGTTATGCGCTTGTATGAAAATAAAAGCAATCCACATAACATTAAAAACCTAGGCGATATTTTTGAACAAGGACTTACTGTAGGTGCTAACTTTGGAAGCTATTATGGCAAAGAGTTTGAGCAATATAAAAAAAGGTATAAAAAACAAATTGAATATACCAGCTCGGCCAGTAAGCGGTTTGAACTACTTAATAAAAAGCGTATTGATTTTGCAATTGAAGACTCGCTCGTTGGCGCATTTTTTAGTAAGCGCGGCGCTAATTTGCAGTTAGTCGATAACATTAAGTTTGTAAATAAAGACCAAATACATTTAATGCTGAGCAAAAAAACAGTTTCGGCTGAAGAAGTCGCCATAATAAGCCAACATATTACAAGCAACAAAGCAGCGCTTGATGCATTATTTAAGTAGCAGCGATTAAATAACGCCGTTTTAAAATTGCGCCGCGATTAAATACACTCTAAAACTTAATACGCTTTGGGCACTTATTGGCAAGCTAAAGCGCTATTAAATTATAAGATGCGCCGAAAACAGCTTCATGGCTGTAAAACTAACCTTTTACCTTTCCTTCCTCTTGGCTGATCTGTATAATTCGCCAGCTAATTTACCCTATTGTCTGGTTCTTGTTTGTGGCGTGTTGCTGCAGCGTACTCCTGTCAGTACTAATTCTAGGATTACCTTTTTTGATCTCCACCGCAAATATTACGATGCAGTTTGGCGCAGAGCCGTTGTTTGAAAACATTTCAGCTAAATTTGGTAACGGTAACCGTTACGGTTTAATTGGCGCTAACGGCTGCGGCAAGTCGACTTTCATGAAAATTTTAAGCGGTGCGCTTGTTCCAAGTGCGGGTAATGTCTCTATTACTCCAGGGTTAAAAGTAGGTAACCTAAGCCAAGACCAGTTTGCTTTTGAGCAATACAGCGTTGTAGACGCGGTAATTATGGGCGACGTGGAACTTTGGAAAGTAAAGCAAGAACGCGAACGTATTTACTCATTACCAGAAATGAGCGAAGAAGACGGCATGAAAGTAGCCGATCTTGAAAGCGTATTTGCAGAAATGGACGGCTACACAGCAGAGAGCCGCGCAGAAGAAATTTTGCTTGAAGCGGGTATCGATAAAGAATTTCATTACGGTTTAATGGCAAACGTAGCGCCAGGTTGGAAACTACGTGTGCTTTTAGCACAAGCGTTGTTTGCAAACCCTGATATTTTGCTACTCGATGAGCCTACCAATAACTTGGATATTCATACCATTACGTGGCTTGCTAACGAGCTTAACAAACGTAAATGTACGATGATTATTATTTCCCATGACCGTCACTTTTTAAACTCGGTATGTACACACATGGCCGATATTGATTACGGCGAGCTGCGTATTTACCCAGGTAACTACGAGAAATTTTTAGAAGCTGCGGGCCTACAACGCGAGCAACTTTTAGCTGAAAACGCTAAAAAGAGTGCAGAAATTGACGAGCTACAAGACTTTGTTAACCGTTTTGGTGCTAACGCGTCAAAAGCTAAACAAGCAAGTTCACGCGCTAAAAAAATGGATAAAATTAAGCTTGATGAAGTTAAATCGTCAAGCCGTATGAGCCCATCGCTTTCGTTTGACGAAGGTAAAAAAATGTACCGTCAAGCGCTTGAAGTTAATAAGCTTGGCCATGGTTTTGATGGCGAAACATTATTTACTGGTGGCGACTTATTACTAGAAGCCGGCGCTAAGCTTGCGGTTATTGGCGAAAATGGTGTGGGTAAAACCACCTTTTTACGCTGTTTAGTAGATGAGCTAAAAAGTTTAGAGGGCGAAATTAAATGGTCTGAAAATGCGTCCTTTGGTTATTGCCCACAAGACAGCACAAAAGATTTTGATAACGATTTAACCTTGTTTGATTGGATGTCGCAATGGCGCACTGCTAAGCACAACGATTTAATGGTTCGTGGCATGTTAGGCCGCTTGTTGTTTACCGCAGACGATTCAAACAAAAAAGCCCGCAACTGCTCTGGTGGTGAAAAAAACCGCCTGTTATTTGGTAAGTTAATGATGCAGGACGTTAACGTACTTGTCATGGACGAACCAACTAACCACATGGATATGGAAGCAATTGAAGCGCTTAACAATGCGCTTAAAGACTTTGAGGGTACGCTTATTTTTGTAAGCCATGACCGAGAGTTTGTATCATCATTAGCGACACGTATTATTGATATAAAAGATAAAGAAGTAATCGACTTCCAAGGTACGTTTGACGAATACCTTTCAAGTTGTGAAGAGAAAAAAGCGTAAACGCTTTTTCTAATTGCTTACAAAAACGGGGCTAAATTTAGCGCCGTTTTTTTATGGGTGATGAATAAAAAACCCGTAAACCCACCGTATAGATTGCTCTAATATGTAGAAGCTACGCTTCTCGCGCGAGCAAGCTCTACGCCTAC
>NZ_PNDU01000151.1:0-684 GCF_005886635.1 Pseudoalteromonas sp. S558
ATCCATTTCTGGCATATTATAATCGGTAACAATTAAGTCAAATGATTGTGAGTTTAATTGCTCTATCGCTTGTTTACCATCTTCAGCTTCTACTGGTGCAGGGATCCCCATGCCAGCAAGTACACGAATAATATGCTTACGTGCAAAACGGCTGTCGTCAACAACCAGTACTCGCAATAAAGTTATATCAAAGTGCTCAAGCTCTACCTCTTCTTCGGTAATAATGTCTAAAGTGGCTTTTAGCGCGCGTGTAATAGCCTCGGCGCTAAATGGCTTAGGTAAAATAGCGAGTACACCCGACTGCCTTAATTGTTCAAGATACTTTTTATTACGCTCGCTCGATACCAACATAAATGCTTGGTGTTCTGTACGTGGGGTAGATCTTATTTGCTGTAATAACGTGTCTGCAGTGCCATCAGCAAAGTACATACTGCTAATAACTAAATCAGGTTGGTACTTTTCAAGCATTGTTAAAGCTTGCAGTTGTGTCGCCGCCGTTTCAACTTGTTTTACACCACATTGAGTTAGTGATTTTATTATAAGCTTTTGCTGCACATCTGAAGGCTCTACTAATAATATTGATAAATTGGCTATTGCGGTTAAATCACTCATTTATATCTCTTCAGTGTTATTGTATTTTATAAAGCGGTTGCTTTTATTCACTAATATTATAGAACAACTCTG